>JAFUJN010000157.1 GCA_017468095.1 Clostridia bacterium | reverse complement strand
CCTTTGTCAATCAAAATTTTAAGGGGCTGTAATTTTTTTAACGCAATTTTTTCATTTCGTAACAATTTTGGGCCTTTAAAGCCCACTTTTTATTAAAAAAATTTAATTTTTACAATTTTTATATAAGGCAAAAACCGCACAACCACGCCATTTTCCCCTTTTAAACTTGTCTAAATTTTAAAAAATTGTTAAAAAAGTTTGACAAATAGGTTTCTTTATGCTATAATATTTTCGTAACATTTTAGAAATATTTTTAGGAGGCTTATAATGAGGAACTTAAAACACACGATAGCTGCCATCTTTGCAGTATCGTTAGTGGGTTCGCTTGCTGCTCATCAGGCAGTAAACTTTTCACAAGTTACAGCGACCAAGCTTACTCAGGAGACCAGGGTAATCTCTACCGCTCCAGCAGTTTTGCCGGGTGACGGAGAGGGCGAAACAGAAAACTTTGCACTCTTTTCTAATGACTTTTTAAAGTTTGCCGGAAAAGATGCTTTTATTTTGACTACTGACGGCGGCAACATCAATCTTCGTGCCGCAGCTGACATTGAAAGTACAATTCTTGACGTTTTGGACGTTGGAACACCGGTTAAAATCTTAAGTTGCGATCGCGATTGGTTCCAGGTTGAAACAGACGGATACAAGGGCTATGTTAAGGCAGAGTTTGTAACTCTTGACTATGCCAAGGTAAAGGAAGTACTTCTTACTTCTGTTATGTACCAGAACGGAACAGTTAACGTAAGTTCAAATGTTCACGGTATGGCAGATGGCAATTCTTTGATTTTGGACCTTGTAGGCGCTGGCTCAAAGGTTATTATTCTTGAAACTACCGATAATGGTTGGCACAAGGTTTACTTTGGCGACAATTATGACATTGGTTACGTTTCAGCCGACAATATTACTATCGGCGATATGGTTAACCGTGCAGAAGTTAACGCTAAAAGAAGCGTTAGAATCTTCTCTGTAGCTAAAAATGCAAAAATTACAACAAAAGAATCCGCTGTTTTGGTTAAGCTTTTACCAAGTGCTGAAAGTGAAACACTTACATCACTTGCAAACGGTGCAACCTGTAAAATAATCAGCGGTGGCTCAAACTGGACAAAAATCATTGTTTCTGCTACAAACGAAATCGGTTATGTTAGAACATCTAACGTAAAGCAAGTAGCAAACACAAGCACAAAAACAAGCACAACAAAATCAGGCGGTGCTAAGAGCATTTCAGTTTCATTTGATAGCTCTGTAAGCGGTTCTGCCCTTGTTGCACAGGCTTCAAAGTACATCGGAACAAAGTATGTTTACGGCGGAACATCACCTAAGGGATTTGACTGTTCAGGTCTTGTTCAGTATTCACTAAGACAGCTTGGCGTGTCAATTAGCCGTTCATCAAGCTCACAGTACGCTTATGGAACATCTGTTTCTAAGGCAAATCTTCGCCCAGGAGACCTTGTATTCTTCTCAAGAGGCGGTGGCATTTCCCACGTTGCGATTTATGCCGGAAACGGTCAGGTTATCCATGCACCACGTACAGGTAAGAGAGTATGCTATCAGTCACTTGCATCACTTTCAGCTTATATGAAGTATGTAGGCGCAAAGCGAGTTCTATAATCGAATAAAATTTAACCGTCTCTTTAATAGAGGCGGTTTTTTATTGCACTTTTATGTGTTTTATGATACAATAAATTATAGTAGATATTGGAGGAATAAAATGTTTTCGGAGTATATGACAATTTGCATCTTTTATATTCTCGGCATATTTATTTCCAAAACATTTGATATGTCCTCCGCCCTATTTATATCGCTTTTTGTGTTTTTTGTGGCGATGATATTATCGATTGTAAAACGCAGGCCAAAATGGAGCATTTTCCTTATTTCGTTTATACTTTTGTTTGGTGCTTGTCGCTACTTCGACCAGTCGCAAAATACGCTTTTATATGAATTTCCTGAAAAATATGTGACTGTATCGGGAGTTATATATTCCCCTGCCACTAACAACGAAACCGATTTTCAAAACCGATATACCTTAAAGCTTAGCTCGGTTTCCTATCAGGATAAGACCATTAAAACAAACCAAAAGATACTTCTAAATACCAAAGAAGACTTTCCTTTTGGTACAAAGATAACCGCATCCGGATTTATTCGCGAAATAGATGGAATTGATAATGAAAACGAGTTTGACTTTTCACTATACTACAAAGGAAAAGGAATACTTGCCAGATTTACAGCCTATGAAATCCAAAAGACAGGTATGGCTTTTTTACTACTTACAGAATTTTGGGCAGGTAAAGTCCGCGAAATTGCCGATTCCATTATAAATACTCACTTTGATGGCGTTAACTCTGCATTTTTAAAATCAATTATAACTGGAAATAAGGGCGGATTTACACGGGATTATCTTGATATTCTGCTAAAGACAGGAATTTACCGCTGTCTTTATACGCCGTTTATACATATTTCCCTGATATTCTTACTTGCAGGGCTTCTGCCTTTTGGAAGAAAGCATCGGGACGCATTTGTTATAGTGCTGGTTTTCCTTTATGCACTTTTTAACTCATCATCACCGACCATACTAAAAGCCGCCCTGCTATGCGCTTTTCTGCTTTTAAGAAAGCAGATTTTCGGGTTTGCAAACAAGCTGGATGTGCTATCCAAAATTGTGCTTACATTAACAATTTTCGACCCGCTGTTGTGCTTTAATTCGGGATTTGTAATGTCTGTAGCATCATCGGTGCTTGTCTGCATTTCCTATGCGCCTTTATATGAAAGGTTTTACCGCTTGTTAAGTAAGCGTAATATACCATATAAGAAATTCTTTGCAAAGCTTATGACTTTGTGGATAATATTTGTCTTGGGCTCACTGCCTGTTGCCACATACCTATTTAGCGGAGTTTCGGTGTATGCCACTTTGTTTATGACTCTTTTAATGCCTGTCATAATCTTCGTGCTTATCCTGTCGCCTTTTATGCTCTTGTCTCTGGGTATTTTTGGCGCATCACCTGTGCTATTTCCCATCATAGACGAAATTATGACAGTTATGGCGAAACTGCCGTACCTTGCAGAAAAATTACCTGCTTACTACATAACAGCCAGAACGCCTGAGCTTTGGGAGATAATCGGATTTTATCTTTTATGGTGGGTATTCCTGCGGTTTTTAAAGCATAAATTTAAAACCCCGAAAACTGCCGTAATTCTTACCATAGTTTTGGGAATTGCCGTCTCATCCGTACTAACTTATGACTACAACACCCTTTCCATATACTTCGTGAATGTAGGCCAGGGCGATGGTGCTGTGCTTCACACTTCCCGCGGGGAAACGGTGCTTATTGACGGTGGTGGCTCTGCGGATTATACTCAGGGTTATAACATTGGCGAAAGCGTGTATCTTCCCTATTTAACATCCCACGGCTTCTCTGATATTGATGTTGCAATAGTGTCTCACACCCACAAGGACCACGTAGAAGGAATTATTGCGGCATTAGAAAATCTTGATGTAAAAACCCTTGTTATGCCCTATGCCGCAACCGTTAACCAGTATCACAAAAAGCTTTGCGAAGTGGCAGAAAACAAGGGCGTTAATATTGAATACTTGGCGGAAGCGGACGAGATAATTTTTAAATCCGGCCTTAAAATAACCTTTATTGCCCCTGACAGCGACCAGCTCAAAAGCGACGAGCTTAACGACACATCCTTAGTGGCACACGTTACCTATGGCGACTTTTCCGCACTTTTCACCGGCGATTCTACCGATGATGTGACAGACAGCTATCCAAAGGATGTTGACCTTTTGAAAGTGGCGCATCACGGCTCAAAGACGGCAAGCTCGGAAGAATATCTTGAGCACACAAGCCCTGAATACGCCGTAATCAGCGTAGGCGAAGATAATTCCTACAACTTACCTGCAAATGAAGTGCTATATCGCCTTAAAAAATCCGGTGCAAAAATTCTTCGTACCGATAAGCTGGGCGACATACGATTTAAGATAAAAAAAGACGGAACTTTCACTTATAAAACCCTGAAAGGAGAATAAAAATGGCAAAAGAAGATAGCTTCCTTACCTTAAAACAACAGATTAAATCAGGTAACACAGGGAATTTGTACCTGTTTTTTGGCGAGGAAGTTTTTGTCAAGGATATGTATCTTGAAAAAATGAAATCCTTTGTCCCTGACGGCGGTTTTGCCGATTTTAACTATATCTTTCTGGACGCAAAGGACGCTGTATCGGAAAAGGTTGACGATGCCCTAAACTCCTTCCCTATGATGTCTGAAAAAAAGCTTGTGGTTATTAAAAACAGCGGTATTTTCAAAAAAGCCACCGAAGAAGTTAAGAATTTTTGGCTTGAACGGTTAGCAGATATCCCTGACTATGTCCTTTTGATTTTCGATGAGCAGGAAGCGGACAAGCGTAGCGTACTTTATAAGGCAATCACCAAAAACGGTCTTGCAGTTGAGTTTTCATATATGAAAGACTACGAAGTTTCCGCTTGGGTTGTTCGCGAAGCCCAAAAAGCCGGCAAGAAAATCTCAAAGGATGCCGCCGACTATCTTGTGGCTATGTGTGACCCGGGTATTGCAAACGTGAAAAATGAGCTTTTAAAGCTTCTGGACTACTCGGATAGCGAAATCTATAAAAGCGACATTGATAAGGTGGTTTCAAAGCCACTTTCCATTGTGGTTTTTGACATTACAGACGGACTTATGCAAGGAAATGGCGACAAGGTTATGTCCATCATTATGCAAATGAAAGAAAATCGGGAGTCCGCATTTAACGTGCTTTATCTTCTGTTTTCCGCATTCGATAAAATGCTTTATGCAAAGCTTCTTTTGGATGAGGGCTTATCCTATGACGTTGTGGCAAGCAGGCTTAAAATCGCACCGTTTATTGCTAAAAAATATATTGACGGCGCAAAAAATTTCTCTCTGAAATTTTTAGAAGACAGAATTTGCGCCGCAAGTGACTGCGATTTTAACATAAAGCAGGGCAAGATTGACGAATGGAACGCACTTTTGCAATATGTTTTTGAATGTATGAATAAACAAAAAGAGGGCTTTTAAACCCTCTTTTTTTAATTCTCTTTATAATCCCCACGGGCAACCGTCGGCTCATATCCTATTTCCTTTAGGGAATTAACCACATTTTCCACGCTTTTTTCGGCATCTTCGCCTGTTCCGATTTTATCGTTATATAGCGCATAATTCTTTCGGTTTTCTGTAGGTGAAATGTTCGGCATCATAACATTTGCGCCGGAGAGAATCGCCCTTTGGCGTCCATCCTTGGAAAGTGTTCCAAGTGCTGTTGTTGCAGGAAGAAGCACATTTGGAAGCATTATTCTCACCAATGAAAGTACGAAAAGTGTTTCTTCCAAACTGCCCGCTTTTTCCTTTTCAAATGGCGTGTTCTCCGCAGGCAAAAATGGCCCTATTCCTATCATGTGCGGTTTAAACTCTTCTAAAAACAGCATATCATTGGCCAGATTTTCCGCTGTTTGATATGGCGAGCCAATCATCATACCGCAACCTGTCTGAAAACCGATTTCCTTAAGGTTTTTCAGGCATTCCATTCTGTTCTCAAGTGATAAATTTTCAGGGTGCAACTTATCATAATGCTCCCTTGTTGCTGTTTCGTGGCGAAGAAGATACCTGTCTGCACCGGCCTTGAACAGCTTTTCATAGCTTTCACGTGACCGCTCACCCAAGGACAAGGTTATGGCACAATCAGGGAACTTTTCCTTTATTCCCGACACGATTTCCGTTAAGATATCATCTGTAAAATGGCCGTCTTCACCGCCCTGCAAAACAAATGTGCGAAATCCCGATTTATATCCAATTTCGCAACACTCAAATATTTGAGTTTTGGTCATTCGATAGCGGGACACATTGCAGTTTGACTTTCTTATTCCGCAGTATAGGCAATCGTTTTTGCAGATGTTTGAAATCTCTATAAGGCCACGCATATAAATCCTGTTCCCAAACTGCTCTTTTGCGATTTTTTGGGCAAGATGGCGTGCCATCTCCCTATCTTCATCATCCGCCGTTTCAAAAAGGGTTATCCACTCTGGTTTTTCAAGACTTTTCTCTTTATCTAATTTTAAAATTAACTCTTTGTTTTTCATATTGCATACTTACCTTTCCTATAAATTATTATATAGTATTTCGCCTATTTCGTCAACAAAAAAACTTTATAAAAAATATGAAAAATATAGAAATTTAAAGAATTTTAAAGCATTTTTGAGTATTTTCTGCCTAAATTTCATTAAACGTCGTTTTTGCCTGTTGCTTTAGCCTGTCCGATATGGTATTATATACAGGTCGCTGACAGTTGGTCGCGATACCGAGAGATCGGGATGTAGCGCAGTTTGGTAGCGCATCTGGTTTGGGACCAGAGGGCCGCAGGTTCGAATCCTGTCATCCCGACCAGACTTTTTTAAACATTTGGGAGTATAGCTCAGCTGGGAGAGCGTCTGCCTTACAAGCAGGATGTCACAGGTTCGAGCCCTGTTACTCCCACCAAATATGCTGGTGTAGCTCAATTGGTAGAGCAGCTGATTTGTAATCAGCAGGTCGCGGGTTCGAGTCCCATCACCAGCTCCAAACAGGGCAAGCTTTTTGCTTGCCCTTATATATGGGAGAGTTCCCGAGTGGCCAAAGGGGGCAGACTGTAAATCTGTTGTCTACGACTTCGATGGTTCGAATCCATCCTCTCCCACCAGAAAAGGCGGTAGATTTTGATAGAAAATCTACCGTCTTTTCAACGATATAAATCCTTTCGGGATTTGTGAAATACACTTTGTGTGTGAAATATTACTTCGCACTGTGAAATACGCTCTTTGAGCGTGTGGATTTATTTCATTTCACAGAAAGCATAAGCTTTCTATTTCACAATTTCGGTAGAAATTATTTCACATCGAACAAAGTGAGATATTTCACTAAAACATATACCGTCTCTCTTCCACATATTACATTTGAATACCCATTTCCAATATGCTATAATACCTATGAACCCTTCATTATGCTTCCTACAAGGAGGTCATAATATGAAAAAGATTCTAACTACACTTATTATATCGAGTTTATTGGCGTTTGCGCCATCAGTATATGCATCAAATATAGCAAAGCACACCGTTATATCGGGCGACAGCATGTGGAAAATTGCGGTTAAATATCAGGTGGGACTTGACGAAATTATAAGCGCAAACCCGCAGATTTCAAACCCTGCGCTTATTTATCCGGGACAGGTGCTTAACATCCCGCAGACTGACTCTGCCGTTACCAATTATGAAAACGAGGTTATCCGCCTTGTAAATGAAATCCGAGTTAAAAACGGGCTTAAGACACTTACCGCCGACTGGGAGCTTAGCCGTGTTGCAAGGTTCAAGTCACAGGATATGAAAGACAATAAATACTTTTCACACACAAGCCCTGTCTATGGCTCACCTTTTGAAATGATTAAAAACTTCGGCATCTCATACCGTAGCGCTGGAGAAAACATCGCCAAGGGTCAGGCAACTCCGCAGGCGGTTGTTAACGCCTGGATGAACTCATCAGGCCACCGTGCCAACATCCTAAACTCTTCATACACCAAAATCGGTGTTGGATATGTTTCAAGCGGAAACTACTGGACACAGATGTTTATAAGACAGTAATAAAAAAACCCTACCATAATCGGTAGGATTTTTTATATACCAAATTTTTCCTTTATAACGCCCATGGCTTCACTAAAAGCGTTTTCGGGGCTTAGCCAATGTATTTCCTTATTTCTGCGGAACCAGGTAAGCTGCCGCTTTGCATAGTGTCTTGAGCTTTGCTTTATGGTGTCAAGGGCTTCATCTAATGTGATTTCCCCATTTAAATACCCATAAAACTCCTTATAGCCAATGCTTTGCATAGCGGTAACCTTCGGGTCAATATCACGGCTCAAAAGGTCCTTAACCTCGTCTATAAGGCCGTCTTCCACCATAATATCCACACGCCTGTTTATCCTGTCATAAAGGACTTCTCTATCCCAGTCAATGCAGAAATACGCCACATTATAAGGCGAAATTTTTTCTTCCTTTTCCTTTTCCGAGACGGTTTTCCCTTGAGTTTTATAAACTTCAATGGCACGGATAATTCGCCTTAAATTATTCGGGTGGTATTTTTGGGCAGTTTCAGGGTCAATCTCTTCCAAAATCTTATGAACGGCTTCATTTCCCTGTTCTTCTGCCAATTTCATCAATTCTGCGCGGATTTTAGCATCTCCATCTTCCGCTCCAAAGTCCACGCCGTTTACCAAAGAGTCAATATAAAGGCCCGTTCCTCCAACGATTACGGGGATTTTTCCACGTCCATCAATATCGCGGATGATTTCCCCCGCCATCTGGCAGTAATCCGCAACGGAAAAGTTCACCGTCGGCTCCAAAAAGTCCATCATATGATGGGGTATTCCCTGCTTTTCATCTTCTGTCGGCTTTGCCGTGCCGATATTCATATACTTATAAATCTGCATGCTATCCGCCGAAACAATTTCGCCGCCCACAGCCTTTGCGATATCCACCGAAAGCGCAGTTTTCCCTGACGCCGTCGGTCCTGCAATAACAATTAACGGTATTTTTCTCATACTATTCTCTTAAATTCCTTTTCAAGTTCTTTTTTGGTCATAGTGATGATTATCGGGCGTCCATGTGGGCAGGTGTTGATGTTCTCAAGGTCTAAAACCTCAAAAAGCAGGGTTTCAAGCTCTTTTATGCTATAGGTGTGGTTTGCCTTAACCGCTGCCTTGCAGGCAATGGTGTATAGGGCTCGCTCCATTTTTTCGGTTATTATTTCAGGGTGCTTATTTGAAAATCTGTCGATAAGCTCTAATACAAGGCTCTTGAGCTCATCTTCAGGAAGTGCTTCAGGGGTTGCACGAATCAATACTGTGCTACCGCCAAAATCTTCAATTTCAAAGCCCATTTCAGAAAAGCGTGCTTCGTTTTCAGAAAATGTCACGTATTCCATACTTGAAAGCTCCACCGCAACAGGCAATAGTAGCATCTGGGATGTTACTTCCTTTTTGGCAAGCTCGCATTTAAGCTCTTCGTATTTTAAACGCTCGTGGGCTGCGTGCTGGTCGGCAATTATCATTGTGTCGCCAGACTGTGCCAAAATGTACGTGCCAAAAATCTGGCCGATAACACGAACATTATCTCGGGAAAATCCCCACTTGTTTGTTGGAGTCTGGATATTTTCTTCTACGCTGATAACTTCAGGCTTCACGTCTTCGTAAAGCTGTACCGGCCGGTCAATCTTTTCCACAGTTTTATTATCCGTCAAATCTTCCGCCACCATCTGCAGATTTTGTGCAGGCTTTGGCTCAACATTGGCAGTTTCGCTTTGTTTTTTAACAAAGTATTCCTTGCTGTTTGGCAGCGCATAGCTCTCTTCCATTTTCTGCTCCGGCACTTCGTATGGAATGCTTGGCTTTTCCCAAACCGGCTTCGGCTGTGGCTTTTCTTCTACCACCTGCATAGGTGTTATTTCAATCTGCGCTTTTGTGGTAACTTCATCCTTTTTGAACTCGCTCTTTTTATCCTGCTTGTGCTCAATTTTAGGCACATTCGGGATAGCATAAAGGGCGTTTTGAACCACGTGATAAATTGCGCCCATAACCTCGTCTTCTTTTGAGAATTTTACTTCAAGCTTGGTCGGGTGCACGTTTATATCGGTAAATTTCGGGTCAATTTCGATATTCAAAATCGCCATCGGATGCTTGCCAATCATAATCTGATTTTTATAGGCATTCTCTAAGGTTGCGCACATCTTCAGGCTCTTTATATATCTTTTGTTAACAAAGAAGCTCTGGTATCCCCTGTTCGGTCTTGCAGTATCGCCTTTACCGATTGCACCATGAATTCTGCCAAAGCTGGTTTCTTCGTCCACCAAAATCACGGAACTTGCATAATTTTTGCCGTAAACCGCATAAATTGCGCTGATAAGGTTGTTATCACCAGAAGTAAAATACTTTTCCTTACCGTCTACCGTGTACCTGAACGAAATTTCAGGGTGCGCCAAAATGAAACGCTCCACAATATCGGTTACATAAGCCGCTTCAGTTGCGTCTTTCTTTAGAAAATTCATTCTTGCAGGTGTGTTATAGAAAAGGTTGTTAACCGCCATTGTTGTGCCGTTTGGCACGCCAACATCGGAACATTCTTCGATAACACCGCCTGAAATTCT
>JAFUJN010000156.1 GCA_017468095.1 Clostridia bacterium | reverse complement strand
AACTGTTTTAGTTGTAAAATTATAATAATTACTATAAATAAAGGAGCAGGAAGAATGCTAAAGGTTATTCCTATAAACGATAATATAACTCTAAACTATATTCCAATGGACAAACTGAAAACAACGTCAATAGGAATGTATATTCATAGACCGCTTAAAAAGGAAGAGGCGTCTTATAACGCCATTTTACCTCACATTTTAAAAAGGGGAAACAGGGCTATAAAAAGCACACAGGAAATTGCAAAATATCTTCAAAACCTGTATGGTGCTAAATTTTCTGCAGGTATAAGCAAAAAGGGCGATAGCCAGCTTTTGTGCTTTGAGGGTGAAACTATTTCAGACAAATATGCACCACACGGAGAAAAACTGGTAGCGGGGCTTTTAAAGCTTATACTTGGGTCAGTTTTTGACCAGAACGAGACCTTTAATAAGGATGTTTTTGAACAGGAAAGAAAAAATTCAATTACTAAAATCGAGAACATTATAAACGATAAAAGAGTTTATGCAATCTACCGTTGTCAGGAAGAAATGGCAAAGGGCGATGCATTCTGCGTTCCACGTCTTGGATACGTGGAAGATATGAAGAAGATGACAACAGACGAGCTGTATAGCTACTATAGAGAGCTTATTGTGTCTTCAAAAATTGACATTTATGTTTGCGGAGATGCCGACCTTCAAGAAATTGAAGATGCTATTAAAAATGCAATCTCAGGATATAGCTTTAAAAATGCAGAAATGCCAAAGAGCCAAATCCTGAAAGCAAAAGAAAAGGTTAATAATGTAACCGAAAGGCTCCAAGTAACCCAAGGCAAGCTTGCAATAGGCTTTTTAACCGATGTTGCGGCAAGTGATGATGACTACTATAAATTGGTTGTTGCCAACGCCGTTTTCGGTGGCGGTGCCCAGAGCAAGCTGTTTAATAATGTCCGTGAAAAGCTTAGCCTTGCATATTATGCAGGGTCAATGGTTGATAAATATAAGGGTATGCTTTTAGTTAATGCGGGAATTGAGTTCGATAACTTCCAAAAGGCATATGACGAAACCTTGGTTCAGCTTGAAGAAGTGAAAAAGGGTAATATTACCGACCTTGAAATTGAGTCAAGCAAGATGTTTTTGATAAACAGTCTTGTAACAACCTATGATGACCAGATGGCTTTAATATCATTCTACCTGAATCAAAAAGTAGCAGGAACAAATGCGGATATTGAAGAATGTATCGAAAAAATCAAGCCTGTAACAAAAGAAGATGTGGCAAGAATAATGGAAAAGGTAAGCCTTGACACCGTGTACTTTCTTGCAGGAAAGGAGGCATAATGATGCAAAAGATTTGTGATAAACAAACCGGTGAAAGTGTTTTTTATAAAAAACACGAAAGCGGTCTTAACATTTATATTATGCCAAGGAGCGGTTACTCATCAAGCTACGCTATTTTTGGGACAAAATATGGCTCTGTGGATTCAGAGTTTGTTGTGCCGGGTGAGACAAGCGCCACAAAAGTTCCAGACGGAATTGCTCACTATTTAGAGCATAAGATGTTTGACCAGCCTGACGGAAGCAATGTATTTGACAAGTTTTCAGCTTTCGGCGGTGAAGCAAACGCCTTTACCAGCTTTAATATGACGGCGTATCTTTTCTCTTGCACCGAAAATTTTGAAAAGAACCTTGAAACCTTGATGGACTATGTTCAATCGCCGTACTTTACAAAGGAAAGCGTGGAAAAGGAGCAGGGAATTATCGGTCAGGAAATAAGAATGTATGACGATAATGCACCGTGGCGTGTGTTCTTTAACTTCTTGGGGCTTTTGTATAACAATAACCCTGTGAAGCTTGATATTGCAGGAACAGTTGAAAGCATCGCAAAAATTGATCACCAGCTTTTATATAAGTGCTATAACACCTTCTACAACCTTTCAAATATGACCTTGTTTGTTACAGGTGATTTTGACCCTGAAAAGACACTTGCCGTAATTGAGAAGAATATTAAGAATAACGAGCCTTTTTCCGAAGAGATTAAGCGAATTTATCCTGACGAACCAAAACAGGTTGCAGGAAAGTATAAGGAGCAGGATATAAGCGTAGCAACACCGCTATTTATGATGGGTTGGAAAGACAACGATGTGGGATATTCGGGAAGAAAGCTTCTTAAAAAGTCCATTGAAATGGAAATCATAACCGAAATGATATTCGGCAAAAGCTCAAAGCTTTATAACGAGCTTTATGATGCGGGTCTTATAAACCAAAACTTCGGCTTTGAATATTCACCGCATATCGACTATGCCTATACTGCCATTGAAGGTGAAAGCAAAGACCCGAAGGTTGTGTATGAAAAAATCACAGAATATGTGGCAAATCTTCGAAAAGATGGACTATCAGAAGAAGACTTTAACCGCATCAAAAAGGTTATCTGGGGTGACTACATCCGCTCATTTAACGATATTGAGGGCTATGCCCACAGCTTTTTAACTATGTCCTTTTTGGATATCTGCTACTTTGATTATTTTGAAGAATATGAAAATATAACCTTCAGCGATGTGGAAAAGCGATTTATGGAGCAGTTTGATAATGATTACTGCGTATTATCAGTAATTAATCCAAAATGAAAAAAACGGCTAAAAGCCGTTTTTTTGTTACCTTAAAATCATTGCCATTAAAAATATAACGCTTATAAGCATCAGGATTACGTGAAGAATCCCCACTATATTTGCCTTTTTAAATTCTTCATTTTCTAAAAATTGGCGAATCATTTTAAACAGAACAAGAGCCATACCGCAGATGATTGCAGGAGCGAAGAAAAATCCCAAAAGCCCAGCCTTATCGTCAGTACCAAGTATGAAACTGAGTATAACAATAAAGTATGCAAATCCTGATAGCAGACTAAAAATAAGACCGCCGTATTTTGTATTAAAAATCTTTTCTATTTTCATAAAAGATGCCTCACTTTTTCATAATATGAAATAAGTATAACACAAGAAATTCGTAAAATCAACGCTTATCTCTTATGGGGAAGAAAAAACAATAAAAATGTTGGTTAAAATGCACAATAAAATGCGAGTTCTTTTATGGATTACTGTTAAAAGCATATAAAACTCTATTGACATAATCTCTTAATTTATGGTAAAATAGAATAACAGTATAGTTAGGGTAGAAATACCTTGAAAGACAAAAAAACGTGGAGGATTTATCGGTGGCAAAATCGGGTTATGAAAGCTTTTACACGCTTTCTGATGAAGAATGTGTAGAGATGTGCCAAAAGGGAAATGCTGAGGCACTTAATCACATAATTGCCAGATACAGAAACTACGTTTATTCCAAGGCAAACACATATTTTTTGGTGGGTGCAGATAAGGATGATGTGGCGCAGGAGGGTCTTATAGGCCTATATAAAGCGACACAGGAATACAAGGCATCTATGGGATGCTCCTTTAAGCACTTTGCAGGAATTTGTATTTCGCGTCAGATTATTACAGCAATAAAAACAGCAACAAGAAAAAAGCACGGGCCTTTAAATTCATACATCTCTCTTGATAAGCCGGAGGATTATGAAAATGAAGAAGCTTTTGAAGGCGTAATGGAAACAGAAAATCCTGAAGATATCGTGATTAGTCAGGAAAACCTTGAGAACATTGAGTGCAAGATAACAAAGGCACTTAGCAAAATGGAAATGCAGGTGTTTATTTATTACACACAAGGTATGTCTTACGAGGAAATAGCAAATTTGATGCAAAAGCCGGTAAAATCAATCGATAATGCCCTTTGCAGAATAAAAAAGAAGCTACTATCCGAGCTAAAATAACCGCACATAGCTTAAGCTAAAGCACGACCTTGGGGGAGGATAAGGGTGCAAATCCCTTTGTGCGGAAAGAAATTTTTTAACTAATTCTAAAGTGAGGGACTAACAATGTACGAAGACAAAACTTTAATCTGTAAGGACTGCGGTCAGGAATTTATTTTCTCTGCAGGAGAACAGGAATTTTATGCAGAGAAAGGATTTCAGAATGAGCCTATTCGTTGTAAGGATTGCAGAATTGCAAGAAAGAACAGCCTAAGACAGAATAGAGAAATGTATGAAATCACCTGTGCAAGCTGCGGTAAGGTAGACAAGGTTCCATTCTTGCCAAAGAACGACAGACCGGTTTATTGCAGTGAATGTTTTGAAAAAAATAAGGAGTAATCTCTCGCTTTTGAGGAGAAACTGAATTTTTAGGGACAGTATGGAAATCCATATGTCCCTTTTTTTGCGTAAAATTATTTTGTTGTACACCGTTTAATGCCCATAGCTGTAAAGGTTATAACAAGTATACCCAAAATTAAAAAGAACAAGATGCTTATAACCGAATACACCGAGCTCATACAAAAACCGGCAGAAAGGGCGGCGGAAGTTCCCTTAAATACCTGAACTTTTGGCGGAAATATAAGGAAATAAAGGTAGGTGAAAAGTGCCGCAAAAAGTCCGTGTAAAAATTTGCCTGATATGTAAGGCACTAATGAAAGATGGTACTTGGAAACCGTTGATGCCACCTGAATATGTACGCATATCCCTGCAAAACCCACTATAAACGCAGAAAGCGTAAGCTTGGCGGTTAGGGGAAGTGTTGTTTGGCTAATGGCTTTTGTACCGCCTGTAAGCTCCAAAATGCCGGTAATTATTGATTTTGCAATATTGCCCACAGGAAGATGTGCCGTTACAATGCCGGAGATTACCGCGAAGAAAACAACTGCACCCGAAATTGTCAAGATACTGTTTATGGAGTTTGCCAAAACCTTTGAAAACACTTGCGAAAATCCGTCTTCGTTCTGGTTTATGGCGTAAGTTGGCGCTGTGTGTTTATCTTTAGCATAGAACCGAAACAAAAAGCCTACCAAAAGTGTTGCGAGAATATGTGAGATATATAAAACCACACCTATTTTTCCGCTTGAATAAATGGCAGAGCCTACGGCACCCAAAATGAAAAGTGGCCCTGAATTATTGCAAAAGGCAAGAAGCCTTTCGGTTTCGGTTTTGGATAAGTACCCCGATTCATATAACTGACAGGCGGTTATAGCACCAAGGGGATATCCGCTTATAATACCTAATGTAAGGGCAGTACTGCCTGAGCCACCAACATTAAAAAGCGGTCGCATTATGGGCCCTGCAATTTTTGCAAGAACCTTGGTAAGCCCTGAATAAATCAAAAGCCCCGAACATACGAAAAACGGAAAAAGAGACGGGATAATCACGTCATAGCAAAGATACAGCCCCGATTTTGCATACATAATTGCATTCTGGGGATAAAGAAGAATCATTACCCCTATAAAAACCACAAACAAGTATGGCAGAAAGCGTTTCAAATCAAATCACCTCTAATAACACTTTATGACATCACCCCAAAAAATATAGCATATAATTTTCATAAGGAGTGATAGGTTTTGGATATAGCGAAAAAGATTTCAGAGATGCTTGAAATTCCGCCGGAAGCGATGCTTAATATTCCCAAAATAACTATGGTGGGAAAGGAGAGAGTGCTGGTGGAAAATTACACAGCACTTCTTGACTATAAAAAGGACAATATCCGCCTTAAATATGAAGGCGGTGTTATAGAAATTTTGGGCAGGAATTTTGAGATTCGTGTAATCGGTGAAGAAAACATAGCAGTATCGGGTGAAATTACTTCCGTAAAGCTGTTTTAAGGGAGGTTTTTTGTAATTGTTTTTAATAAAAATCTTCCATTTTTTAAAAGGTTATGTTATACTATCTATAAGGGGAAATAATAAAGAAGAGTTTTTAAGTCGTTTGGTAAAAGGCGGAGTAAAAATCTTAGAAAGCATCACCTTTGATGATGAAATCAGGATTAAAATTTTTGCCCGTGATTTTTTTCAGTTTCGGGATTTTAAACCAAAATGCAGAGTGCATATTTTAAAAAAATGCGGGCTTTGGTTTTGGATAAAAAGAACAAGAAAAACCTTTCTTTACGGAATGATTATATTTTTGGTCCTTTTGACGTTAAGCTCCCAGTTTATATGGGACATACGCTACGTGGGTGTTGAAAACACCGACATGGAAAAACTTGAAGAGGCAACCCGAAAAGCGGGACTAAAACAGGGAATGCTCAAGGCAAATATAAAATCCGGCTATGAAATGAAGGATATTATCCTGAATAATACCGATAATATAGCTTGGGCGTGGGTATATGTTAAAGGCACGGTAGCGGTTGTGAAAATACGGGAAAATATAATCCCGCCGGAAGTTTTTGACCCTGATGTGCCCTGCGATATTGTGGCCTCGAGAAGCGGACTTATTAAAAGCATAACCACCATAAGAGGCAAATGCATAGCAACTGAAAATCAAATGGTTGCACCGGGTGATACCATAATTTCGGGAACATACGAATTTGAAGACAAAACCGGGTATCAGGTACACGCATCGGGAATAGTAAAAGCCCAGACGGAACATATACGCTCCGGCGTATATAAACAGGTCTATTGCTATAAAAAGTATACAGGCAGAAAAAGGCATAAGGTGAGAATAAGGCTTTTTGGTCTTGATATTCCGCTTTATATAAAGGACGATATAAGCTTTGAGCTTTGCGACACTACCGAAAAGGACTATGACCTTAAAATAGCGGGGAACTATTTAGGGATTGGAATTTCGGTTAAAACCGCAAAGGAGTATATTGAAGAGAAAGAACCAATTTCCTTTGAAAGTACGGTAGATTTTGCCCAAAAGGAACTGGAAAAGGAAATCTCAAAGGAACTGCTTTTTGGTGCAGAGCTTATAGACAAGAAAACCGAAACAGAAAAAATAGATAACGAAACCGTTAAAGTGACGGTTATAATGAATTTTATAGAAGAAATAGGAACAGAAAAACGAATAGATGAGGTGACACAAGTTGAACCAAAGACAGATAGAATTGCCACAGGAGATTGATCTTCAGGCATTGTTTGGTAGCTTTGACAGTAATTTAAAGCTTTTGGAAAAGGGCCTTATGGTAGGCATAACTTCCCGTGACAACGCCATAAAAATGACAGGTGAAGACGAAAATCTTGACAAGGCAAGCGAAGTTATAGGCATACTTTTAAAGGTTTTGGAGCGTGGAGAAGAAATTGACGAGCAGAAAATCCTTTATGCCATAACAATGGTACAGGAAAACGGCGGAGTTGACCTGAAGCTTTTGGGCGAAGACTGCATTGCGGTAAGCCACAGGGGAACCCCGATTAAGACCAAAACATTAGGTCAGAAGAAGTATATAGAAGCAATAAACAATAACACCATCGTGTTTGGAATAGGCCCTGCAGGAACAGGTAAAACATACCTTGCAGTTGCAAAAGCGGTTACGGCACTTCGCAATAAGGAAGTGAGCCGAATTATCCTTACCCGTCCTGCCGTTGAAGCTGGGGAAAAGCTGGGCTTTTTGCCGGGTGATTTGCAGAATAAGGTTGACCCATATTTAAGACCGCTATATGATGGAATGTATGAAATGCTTGGCGGTGAAGGTTTTGCCCGTTACCAGGAACGTGGTATGATTGAAGTTGCACCACTTGCTTATATGCGTGGCAGAACCCTTGATAACGCATTTATAATCTTAGATGAAGCGCAGAATACAACACCTGAGCAGATGAAGATGTTCTTAACAAGAATAGGCTTTGGCTCAAGGGCAGTTGTAACAGGCGATATTACACAGGTTGACCTGCCTGACGGCAAAAAATCAGGTCTTAAGGTGGCACAAAAGGTTCTTAAAAATGTGGAAGATATTGAATTTTCAATTCTTACAGAGAAAGACGTTGTGCGTCATCCGTTAGTACAGAAGATTATTAAAGCATACGAAAAGTACGATGTTGAACAGGAGAAAAAGCGAAAGAATGACAAGGATAATAATAGAGAACGAGCAAAACGCAGTCAAAATCAGCGAGGAAATTGAGAACACCATAAAAAAGGTAATTGACGCATCACTCGAATACGAGAACTGTGATTTTGATGCAGAAGTCAGCGTTACCATTGTGGATAACGAGGCAATCCGCGAGATAAATAACGAGACCCGTAATATTGATGCACCGACAGATGTTTTGTCCTTTCCTATGCTGTATTTTGATGAAAACGGCGATATCATAGACTCGGACTTTGATATGGACGGTGACGTTTTGGTTTTGGGTGACATTGTGATTTCCGCTGAGCGTGCTAAAAGTCAGGCAGAAGAATTTGGCCACTCATTTCTTCGCGAAATCGCATTTTTAACGGTACACTCAATGCTTCACCTTTTGGGTTACGACCACGTGGATGACCCAGAGGGTGAGAAAATAATGTTTGCAAAACAGGAACAAATTTTAGATAAGCTTGGGATAAAACGAGAGGTGTAATATGAGTTTTCGCTATGCCATAGAGGGAATAATTTCCGCAATCCGAAGTGAAAAACACTTGCGATTTCATATTGTGATTGCAAACCTGATTTGCGTTTTTGCATATTTTTATGGGATTTCAAAAGCGGAATGGGCGACTCTTATTTTGTGTATTGTTGCGGTAATTTCAGCAGAGCTTCTAAATACTGCAGTTGAAAAAGCTGTTGACACCGCAACTTGCGAAATAAACCAACTTGCAAAGCTTTCAAAGGATGCTTCAGCCGGAGCGGTGCTTGCCCTATCAATAGGTGCAATTTTGGTGGGAGTGTGCCTTTTTGGAGATTTTGCAAAAATCGGCGCAACACTTTTACATATTTTTACGGACTTTAGAATTTTAATTCCTTGCCTTATGCTTGGAATTTTGGATATAGTATTTTTAGTATTCGGAGGAAAAAATGACAGATAAATTTAAGTCAGGCTTTGCCGCAATAATCGGTATGCCAAATGTAGGAAAATCAACGCTATTAAACCTGATTGCAGGGCAGAAAATTGCAATCATATCAAACAAACCACAGACAACACGTAACAAGATTCTGGCAATCCACACAACAGATGATTACCAGATTGTATTTACCGACACACCTGGAATTCATAAGCCTCACAATAAGCTTGGTGAGTTTATGGTAAAGGTTGCGAACGAGTCTATGAACGAAATGGACGTTGTGCTTTTTGTAGTGGATGCAACACGCCCAATAAATGAAATGGAAAAAGAAATTGCAAGGAATATAGATAAGACAGGCGTTCCTGCAATTTTGGTTATAAACAAGGTAGACGCAGTTAAAAAGGAAGACCTTTTACCAATTATTGCGGACTATTCAAGCCTTCACGAATTTTCATCAATAATACCGCTATCTGCAAAAACAGAGGATGGGGCAGAGCTTCTCTTAAAGGATATTGAAGCACTACTTCCTGAAGGCCCGATGTTCTACTATGAAGATATGGTAACAGACCAGCCTGAAAAACAGATTGCGGCAGAAATCATCCGTGAAAAGATGCTTTGGCTTTTAGACAAAGAAGTGCCACACGGCATTGCCATTGAAATTGAAAAAATGCAGGAGCTTTCTGACATCACCAAAATTTACGCGGTAATTTACTGCGAAAAGGGAAGCCATAAGGGAATTGTAATCGGCAAAAATGGTGAGATGCTTAAGCGAATTGGCCAGAAGGCACGAGCAGACATAGAAGAAATGCTGGATAAAAAGGTATATCTGGAACTTTGGGTGCGAGTTAAAAATGACTGGCGAAACTCCGACAGAATGATAAAAAATTTCGGTTACGAAGTATAACCAAAAAGTGACAGTATAAAGCCTCTTTAAATTACCTAACCTAAAAATAAAAAAGCAGGGGGTAATTTTATGGAGATGAAAAATCTTTCTTGGCAGGCATTCAAAAAAACAGGGGATATTGACGCATATCTTTTGTACTGTGCCACCAGGGATAACGAAAAACACGAGGAAAACCAATGGAAAGCATTAAAGCAAGAGGCATCATCACAAAGTGCCGTGACTTTGGGGAATCAAACACTATGATGACGGTTCTGGCGGATAACTTGGGCGTAATTTCCGTCTCTGCCTACGGGGTCAGAAGCAGGAAAAGCAAAACCCGTGTCCGCTTGTTTTCCTGTGCTGATTTTGTACTTAGTAAAAAAGGTGACATTTACCGAATGGAGCAAATGGATTTGGTGGATGCCTTTTTCCCGATTTGTGAGGATATAACGAAGCTTTCTTTGGCGAATTATTTGTCTGACCTTGCAAAGGATGCCTTTAGTACAGCCGATAAGGATATTTTAAAACTGCTTTTAAACACAATGTATGTGATAAGCTATAAGGATACTGACCTTAATTTAGCAAAAGCGGTTTATGAAATAAAGATTGCACAGTATATGGGGTATGAGCCACATATCGCATCTTGTGTGACCTGTGGGAATGCGGAGAATATTGTAGCCTTTGATATAGAAAGCGGAGTTAAATGTAAAAACTGTCAAAGGCTGGGGGATTACCCGATACCGCAAGGCGTTTATGAAGCCTTAAAATTTATTTTGCAAAAAGAAGATTCAAAAATTTTCTCATTCTCTGTATCAGATGAAGTTAAAAAGGAACTTTGCAAATTGTGCGAGAAATATATCACCGACAAAACAGAGCGAAACTATAAATCATTAGATTATCTTAAGAAAATAATGTAAAAGGGAGAATACATAATGGAAAGAAGAGACAAGACAAACTACTATCTTGATATTGCCGAGACAGTTGCAGAGCGTGGCACCTGCCTTCGCCGTAACTATGGTGCAATTATTGTTAAAAACGACGAAATTATTTCAACAGGCTATGTTGGTGCACCACGTGGCAGAGAAAACTGTAGCGATTTAGGCTTTTGTATTCGTCAGAAGATGGACATACCAAGAGGTGAACGCTATGAACTATGCAGAAGCGTTCACGCAGAAGCAAATGCAATAATTTCTGCATCAAGAGATAAGCTTATTGACTCAACTCTATATTTAGTCGGACTTGAAGCATCAACAGGGGAGCTTGTCGCAAACAGCTGTTGTTGTGCTATGTGTAAGCGTATGGTTATAAACGCAGGAATCAGTCAGGTTATTATTCGTGACACCCACGATAAGTACCGTGTTATTAACGTATATGACTGGGTTTTGGACGATGAATCCTTAATCGGACAGATGGGTTATTAAAAATTTTGGAAAATTTAAAAAAAACACTTGCATTTTGCATTTGATTGTGGTAGAATATTTAGGTATTATGCATTAGACTATTTGGAGGTGACATTATGCCTAACATTAAATCAGCAAAAAAGCGTGTTTTGGTTATTAAGAAAAAGACACTAATCAACCAGATGCACAAGACAGCTCTTAAGACAGCTATCAGAAAGTTCAACGAAGCTGTTGAAGCAAAGAATGTTGATGAAGCAAAGGTACTATTCAACAATGCAGTAAGCAAGTTGGATAAGAGCGTAAAGCACGGTATTCTTCACAAGAACGCTGCTGCTAGAAAGAAATCACAGCTAGCTATTAAGCTTGCAAAGATTGACGCGTAAGAGAAAAGCTACTTTTAAAGTAGCTTTTTTTGTGCCCATTTTTACAAACTGGTTATATAAAATTTATCCGTTTTGGTGATTTAAATATTATCAGACCTGCTGTAAAATAAAGGCATAAATTATTCGAGGTGAAGAAAATGAAAAGAATAGTTACAGTTCAGGACATATCTTGCTTAGGTAAATGCTCGCTTACCGTTGCACTTCCTATAATTTCTGCAATGGGCGTTGAAGCGGTTATACTTCCAACAGCAGTTTTGTCAACACACACAGGTGGATTTACCGGCTTCACATTCCGTGACCTATCCGAAGATATCCCAAAGATTATAGACCATTGGAAAGCGGAAAACATTGGTTTTGACGCTATATATACAGGTTATTTAGGCTCATTTGAACAGATAGACCAGATGAAAGCATTTGTTGACGCAAAAGGTGATAACACCCTTGTTTTCGTTGACCCTGCTATGGCGGATAACGGTAAGCTTTACACAGGCTTTACTCCTGAATTTGCACGCCACATGGCAACCCTTTGCGCAAAAGCTGACATAATTGTGCCAAACTTAACTGAAGCATCCTTTATGCTTGATATTCCGTATGTTGAGTCAGGATATGATAAGGCATACATTGAAGACGTACTTAAAAAGCTATGTGGCCTTGGCGCAAAATGTGCGGTTTTAACAGGCGTTGAGCTTGAAGAGGGTAAGACAGGTTTTGCTATGTACGATAGTAAAACAGGTGAGTTCTCATACTACCAGAACAATAAAATTGACGCTAAATTCCACGGCACAGGCGATATTTTCTCATCAGTAACACTTGGTGGCTTGATGCGAGATAAGAGCCTTTATGAAGCACTAAAGCTTGCGGCAGACTATACAAGAAAGTGCATTGAAACAACAATGCCTGAAAGAGACTACCATTGGTACGGTGTTCAGTTTGAAAAGGAAATCCCTTACCTTGTAGAAAGACTATAATGAAAACGGCTCAATCAGAGCCGTTTTTTTAATGTAAGTTTTCCTTGCTATAGTTTACGGAGTATGGTAAAATATAGAAAAGAGTAGAATTTTTTAACCTGAACACTGTTCATTAGGACCTACTAACGAAACCCCAGTATTTATGCGGGTTTGCGGAGTTGCGGTTCACTTTTTTGCTTT
>JAFUJN010000155.1 GCA_017468095.1 Clostridia bacterium | reverse complement strand
CCCTTATCGATTAACTGCTTATATTCGAAGATTGAACAGCCGTTTTCACCACCAGCGATTGGTGTTGAACCGCTTTCTTCTCTAACTCTTGCATAAACATCAAGTTCGTCTGTACGGCAAGGTTCTTCGATGAACATTAGCTTATATTCTTCAAGACCCTTAACAACCTGAATAGCTTCCTTTGCAGACCAAGCAAATGGAACGTATCCCTGACCACAGTCAAGAGCTAGGTCAAAATCATAACCTAAAGCTTCTCTTATAGCCTTAACCTTTGCGATATCACGCTTAGCATCGTATCCGCCACGGATTTTAACTGCTGTAAAGCCCTTTTCTATGTAGCTGTTAACTTCAGCGATTAGTGAATCGATTGGCTGTTCCATACCGCCTGATGCGTATGTACGGATTGACTTTCTGAAACGTCCGCCAAGAAGTGACCAAACCGGAACGCCTAAAGCCTTACCCTTTAAATCCCAAAGTGCATTTTCGATACCACTGATAACGCCCATAGCGATACCACGTCTACCCCAGTTTGCACCAAGCTTATACATCTTGTCAAAAAGAACGTTGATTTCGAATGGATCCTGGCCAACAAGTGTTGTTGATAGGAAGTTACAAATTGATCTTGCAGCTTCTGGAATGTAGTGGCCTGTACCCATTTCGCCAAGACCATAAATTCCTTCGTCTGACCATACTCTAACTAGAGCTGTGTGCCAAACCTTAACTTCTCCGCCTGACCATCCCCACTGTTCGTCCGGCTTGTACTCATAAGATAATAGAATCGGTTCTACTTTTGTGATTTTCATAGTTATTCTCTCCTTTTAAATTAATATAGATATTTTGTAATAATTCCCTTATAAATTTCTTTCATTTCCTGTTTTGCACGTTCAACAGAAAGAGCCATTGTAGGAGGAATTTCCTCTCTACCAACTCCCAAAGGACAACCAAGTGCATCAGATAATACACGGTAACCGAATGGGAATGTAAATCTGTTAACAACGTTGATAAGCTTAATAAGGTCAGCCTGACACTTAAATGCCTTATCATATTTGCCGTGGTTCTTGATAATGAAATCTGAAACCTCCGGCATTAGATATGCAATAGCAGAGAATACGCCGTCACCGCCAAGTGACAATGTGCCGTATAGACAAGCATCAAGACCTGTTAGCATTGATACATCCGGTCTTTTTTCGTCACGGATTGCGATTTCTTCAGTAATCTGCTGCATATCGTTCCAGCTGTTCTTAAATCCCTTAACGCAGTTGTACTTAAGAAGTTCTTTAAATACGTTTACTGAAAGTGGATTTGTACACTGAGGAATGTTGTAACCGATAATCGGAACATTTGCATCGTTTGCATTGATTACGCTCTTGTAGTATTCCAAAACTTCTTCATCAGTTAATGTGAAGTAGTATGGAGGTGCAATCAAAATACCGTCTGCGCCAAGCTTTCCGATCTGTTCAACGTATCTGCAAGCTGTGTAGCTGTCACCTGCTGTTGCACCACAGATGAACTTTGTTCTCCCCCTGCAAACATCCTGTGCAATTTTCATAATTTCAACATTTTCTTCGAAAGAAAGTCTTGAAAATTCGCCTGTTGAACCACACATAATAATACCGTCCAAACAGCCTGAATCAACTGCACGTGCCACATACTTTTCAAGTAGGTTCTTGTCCACCTTTGCATCTTCATTAAAAGGTGTAAGAACTATGGCGTTTGCCCCTTTAAATAGTCTCTCCAAACATCTCATCTCCTTTTTGAAATATATGATTTCTATTATATTATAAATTAAATATTATACATTTTCTATAACAAATTTGTCATCTTTTTTAAAATCTTTAATTTTTTAGCATCTTTTAAAATTATTTTTTCGCACTTTTTACCTGTTTTTTCACCCCAAAACCATTTTTCGCCTGTTTTTTACAAAAAACCGATTGACAAAAAATTAAAGGTTATAGTATAATTAAGTGAGCGTTTAAATGGGAGGTAAAAATATGCTTGAATTCTCTGATATTTATGGAATAAATGTCTCAAAATCAAAAAACAACCGACATGTTGAATCGGAAAATCACTCCCATCCCTACTATGAACTTCTATATGTTCGTTCGGGGAATTTTACTTATTTTATCGATGACGAGATTATCCCTGTCGAACCAAAAACCATTATACTTACCAACAGAAACACCATCCATAAAGCACGTCTTTATGAGGAAGGTGACAGCACATATTTTGTTATCAGATTTTATCCAACTTCCCTTGACGATGCCTTATCCGACACGCTTTTGAACCTTTTTAAGTTTAGAAGATTTTCTGTTGATGAAAAGGATTTTTCCCTTATTGACCTTTTGTTTTCAAAGATTTATAAGGAATTTAAAAACAAAAGCGACGGCTGCGATATTATGCTAAAATATGAGCTTAGCGAGATTTTAATTACCCTTTCAAGACTTGTTTCAAAAAGTAATTTGAACATTGAAAATGAACACACCCCAACAGTTATTGAGGAGTCTATCAAATACATAAACAGCCTTGTGGGAACACCTGAAATCAACGAAATCACCTTAACATCTGTTGCGGAAAAGTTTTTTATGAGTCCTACTCACTTTTCAAGGAAATTCAAGCAGGAAACAGGGTTTGGGTTTAAAGAATACATCATTTCCGCAAAAATTCTGTTTGCGAAAAACCTGATGCACTCAACCAATTACAGTATAACAAAAATAGCGCTGATGTCAGGCTTTGACGACAGCAACTATTTCTCAACAGTATTTAAAAATCACGAGTCTATATCGCCAAGGGCATACATAAACTTTTCAAGAAAGATAAGCGATGAGCAAAATTAAAAAGTCCGGAAAATTCCGGACTTTTTTGTTTTACTTTATTTCTGCAAGTATTTCTTCGTTTTGCTTAATCTCGATTGAGAACTCTTTTTTCCACTCTTCAATCTTTTCGTCAATAAGTTTTCCAAAAACCTCACTTCTTAGCGCATTCTCTGCATCTTCAAAGGTGATAGGAAGTCTTTTTATAATGTGGAAACCGAAGTCGGATTTACAAAAAGCAATCTCACCAAAGCCAACAGAATCGGTTGCTTCTTCAAATTCAGGCACCATTTCACCTGTTCCAAACACATAACCGTCAGGATTTGAGCTAAGCCCAGGGTCTTCGGAATATTGGTTCATCAAAGCATCAAAATCTTCGCCATTTTGTACTCTGTCAAGAATTTCTTTTGAGAGTCTGCTGGCCTCTGTCTGTTCTTCCTGAGTTTTTGGAAGATTTGTAGTAGGATCAATCGTAGCAATCAAAATGTGCTTTGCTTTTCTGACTTCTCTTTCATAATTGGCTTTGTTCT
>JAFUJN010000154.1 GCA_017468095.1 Clostridia bacterium | reverse complement strand
GTGGAGATGAATTTGCAGTCATATCAAGAAATACAAGCGAGAGACAAATTATAGAACGCTTGATAGAACTAAGAGCGGTTATGGGTGAAAACAGCAACATACGGCTTTCTAACGGCTATTCGGTAATACAAGGAGATATACGAGCCGCTTTTAAAAATGCCGATGAAATGCTTTATGCCGATAAGGCTTCGAGAAAATAACATATGTCATATTTATTGACATTTTACCTTATATATGTTACAATTACATCGTAAATTTATTTAAGGAAAGAGAAAAATGGAATCGGACGACGATAACGCGAATAATTATATGAAATTAAAAGCATACCTACGAACCATAGAAATGATGCGTAGGTGTGCTTTTGTGCGTTTTTATAGTTTGCGGATATGATGAAGTTAAAGTGGTAAAAAATAGAGAATGGATAAATAAAAGGAGATTAAAATGACAGGAAATATTATACTAATAGCCATATTGGTTACTATGTCGGCATATTTTTCGGCCACGGAAACGGCCTTTTCGTCCCTTAACAAGACAAGGCTTAAAACTATGGCGGAAAAGGGAAACAAAAGAGCGCAAAAGACTTTAAGTCTTGCAGAGAACTATGACAAGCTGATTTCTACAATCTTAATTGGAAACAACATTGTGAACATCGCCTGTGCATCTATCAGTACACTGCTTTTTATTGACCTTATAAACGAGCAATCAGGCCCTGCGATTTCTACCCTTGTCACAACTGTTATAGTTCTGATTTTTGGTGAAATCACTCCAAAAAGTATTGCAAAGGACATTCCAGAGCGATTTGCAATGTTTTCGACACCTATGATTAGTGTTCTGATTTTTGTTCTGACACCGGTTAATTATCTTTTCAGCCAATGGAAGAAGCTAGCATCAAAAATAATCAAGGACGATGAAGATGACAAAATGTCTTCTGAAGAGCTTATGATGATAGTAGACGAAGTTACCGAAGATGGAAGCCTTGACGATGACGAGGGCGACCTTATTAAAAACGCCATCGAATTTGCAGAGCAGGAAGCAAGAGATATTTTAACCCACCGTGTTGACCTTGAAGCTGTGGCTATAGACGAAGACAAGGCGGAAATTGCAAAGCTTTTCACAAAAACCAAGCTTTCAAGACTTTTGGTTTATGAAGAGGATATTGATAACATAATCGGCGTAATCCACCTGAAAGACTTTTTTACAGAAAAGGGTATTACCAGAAAGTCTGTAAAGACCATTATGGCAAAGCCTGTATTTGTTCAGGAATATGAGAAAATCAATGACCTTTTGAAGCGTCTTCAGAAGAACAAGACACACATGGCAGTTGTAATTGACGAATACGGCGGAACCTTGGGTATTGTTACAATGGAAGACATTTTGGAAGAGCTTGTGGGTGAAATCTGGGATGAGTATGACGTTGTTGAAGAAGATTTTGTGGAAATTGGCGAGAACGTTTATGACGTTGACGGCTCAGCAAGCTTTGACGATTTCTGCGACTTCTTTGATATTGAAGAAGAAAGCGACAACGTTTCAGTTGGTGGCTGGGTTACAGAGCTTTTAGGCAAGCTTCCTGAAGTGGGTGACGAAGTCACATTTGGAAATCTTAAAATGGTAGTAACCGATGTGGACTCTCACAGAGTGGAAAACATTGAAGTGACCTGCATAACGCCTGAAGAAGAATAAAACGGGATAATTTGGTAGGATATAGGTAGAATAATAGAAAAAGAAAGAGGAATTTTATGAGCATATTATCAGGGCTTGTGCCTTGCGAGGTTTTTAAATATTTTGAAGAAATGAGCGCTATTCCGCGTGGTTCAGGAAGACGCGAGAAAATCGCGGACTTTTGCGAGAACTTTGCAAAGGAAAAGGGACTTTTTGTATATCGTGACAGCGCAAATAATGTGGTTATTAAAAAAGATGCGTCAAAAGGCTATGAGAATGCAGAGCCGATTATTATTCAGGGTCATCTTGATATGGTTTGGCAAAAGGATGAAGCCTGCCAAAAAGACCTTGAAACCGAGGGTCTTGACCTTTACATTGACGGCGATTTTATAAGCGCAAAAGGCACAACCTTGGGTGCTGATAACGGAATTGCGGTAGCTATGGCTATGGCAATTTTGGCGGACGATACACTTTCTCATCCGCCGATTGAAGCGGTTTTCACCAGCGATGAAGAAATCGGTATGCTTGGCGCAAAAGAGCTTGACACAAAGGTTTTATCCGCAAAAAGAATGATTAATGTTGACTCGGAAGAACCAGGGGTTATAACCGTATCTTGTGCCGGCGGAATTGATTTTACTATGACAATTCCCTTTGAAAAGGAAACCGTAGTTGGAGAAAAGGTAATCATTTCATTAAAGGGACTTTTAGGCGGTCATTCAGGCATCGAAATTGACTCGGGAAGAGTTAACGCAAATATTTTGGCAGGCAGAATTTTAGGACACCTTGCAAAAGAGTGTAAATTTGATATAGCAGAGATTAACGGCGGAACACGTGCAAATGCAATCGCAAATCTTTGCCAGATTGTGCTTGTAACAGAAAATGCCAAGGAGCTTACACAAAAAGCAAAGGAATATCTTGATGCGGTAAAGACGGAAATTTTTGCAAAGGAAAAGAACTTTGATGCAGAAATTGAAGTCTTGGCAAATCAGGAATACGAAGTTTTAGCAAAATGCCAAAAGGACAAGCTTATTTATGCACTTAATTTAGCGCCAAACGGCGTTCAGGAAATGAGCGCAGAGATTGAAAATCTTGTTGAAACATCATTAAATCTTGGGATTTTGGAAACGAAAGAAGATAAAATCTCAATGACATTTGCACTTCGCAGCAGCAAGAAGACAGCCCTTTTTGCACTTTTGGAAAAGCTTGAGACTTTGGCAAAGTGCATAGGCGTAAATGCTGAAAACTCAGGATTTTATCCGCCTTGGGAATTTAAAAGGGATTCAAAAATGCAGGAGCTTTGCACAACGGTTTATGAAGAAATGTTTGGTTCAAAGCCGAAAATAGAAGCAATCCACGCAGGGCTTGAGTGTGCAATTTTTGCAGGAGCTATTGACGGACTTGACTGCATTTCAATAGGACCAAAGGTAATGGATGCCCATACAACAAGCGAAAAACTCAGCATTTCTTCTACAAAGGAAGTTTTTGACCTTCTTATCAATATTTTGAAGAAATGTAACTAATAAAAGTGTTGCATAAAACACAAAAATATGATACAATAGAGCTCAGTGTGAATGAGACATCTCGTTTATAACAAAAAGAAAAAAGCCGCGGAAAAAGCGGCGGAATGGAGAATTTATGAACAACAATGAATTTAAGCCGTATATACCGGCGGAAAAGGTAACACCGGAGCTTACCTTTACATCAATTTTGATGGGTATGATCCTATCAGTTGTTTTCGGTGCAGCTAATGCTTACCTTGGTCTTAAGGTAGGTATGACAGTATCTGCATCAATACCGGCAGCGGTTATCTCAATGGGTGTTATCCGCGTTTTAATGCGCAGAAACTCAATACTTGAAAGCAACGTAGTGCAAACAATCGGTTCTGCAGGTGAATCACTTGCAGCAGGTGCAATTTTCACATTGCCGGCACTTTTCCTTTGGGCATCAGAAGGCCTTATGGACAAGCCATCAATAATTGAAATCACTTTGATTGCACTTTTGGGCGGACTTTTGGGCGTGTTCTTTATGGTGCCACTTCGTAATGCACTTATTGTAAAGGAACACGGAACACTTCCTTATCCTGAAGGAACAGCTTGTGCAGAAGTTTTACTTGCCGGTGAAGAAGGCGGTGCAAACGCATCAACAGTATTTGCTGGTATGGGATTTGCAGCACTATTTAAGTTTATAATTGACGGACTTAAGGTTGTTGCAGGCGAAATTTCATATACATTCAAGGGCTTTGCAGGAACAATCGGTACACAGATTTATCCAGCTGTAATGAGTGTTGGTTACATCTGTGGCGCAAGAATTTCTTCATATATGTTTGCCGGCGGACTTTTAAGCTGGATGGTTATTATTCCGCTAATCGTTCTTTTCGGAGCAGACACAACTATGTATCCTGGAACAGCGCCTATCGGTGAAATGTTCGCAAATGGCGGTGCAAGTGCAATCTGGAGCTCATATATCCGTTATGTTGGTGCAGGAGCTTTGGCTGCAGGCGGTATTATAAGCCTTATCAAGTCACTTCCGCTAATTGTTAAGACATTCAGCGGTGCACTAAAGAGTATGACATCATCAAGTGCAGCATCTGACAAGCGTACAGAAAAGGGTATCAGCCTTAAGGTTGTTCTTCTTACAATCGCTGTATTGACATTCTTGGTATGGCTTGTTCCGGCTATTCCGGTAAGCCCACTAGGTGCAGTTATAGTCGTAGTATTCGGTTTCTTCTTCGCAACAGTATCATCAAGAATGGTTGGTCTTGTTGGAAGCAGTAATAACCCTGTATCAGGTATGGCTATTGCAACACTTTTGATTGCTACATTTATTTTGAAATTGACAGGTGAAGCCGGAGCGGCAGGAATGAAGAGTGCCATTGCAATCGGCTCAATTATCTGTATTGTATCTGCTATCGCAGGTGATACTTCACAAGACTTAAAGACAGGTTTCCTTTTAGGTGCAACACCTAAAAAGCAACAGATTAGTGAAATCTTGGGTGTAGTTGTTGCGGCATTTGCTATAGGCGGAACACTTTACCTTTTGGATACAGCTTGGGGCTTCGGTTCAGACGAGCTTGGCGCACCACAGGCATCACTAATGAAGCTTATCGTTGAAGGTGTTATGGGCGGAAATCTTCCATGGGCACTTGTATTTGTAGGAGCTTTAATTGCCGTTGTTGTTGAGCTTATCGGTATTCCTGTTCTTCCATTTGCAATCGGAACATACCTTCCTG
>JAFUJN010000153.1 GCA_017468095.1 Clostridia bacterium | reverse complement strand
TGTAAACAAAAAGCGCCGTCAAAACACCAACATCCTTTAAAACACCTTTTTTAATGGGCTCTCGCACACCCTTTAATATTCCGTAAAGTAAAATAAAAATTATCCAAAGCTTCATTTGTATCCCTTTCAAAGGCTTCTCCTAGAGGAGAAGCTGTCGCCAAAGGCGACTGATGAGGTGTAGCCACTTGTGGCGTTTTCTTTCCACCTCATCCGTCAGCTATCGCTGACACCTTCCCCTCAAGGGGAAGGCTTTTTGCGTTTGATAATTAACTATTGCATTCTACCACAAAACCCACTTGGTTTCAAGTGGGTTTTCATTTACACATATTTTCGCATATGGGAAAGGGCGGTTTTTTCAAGCCGTGATACCTGCGCCTGTGAAATGCCGATTTCGTCCGCAACTTCCATCTGGGTTTTACCTTGGAAAAACCGCAGGTTTAAGATATGCTTTTCACGTCCTGAAAGATGCTTCATAGCCTCGGAAATGGCAATATCCCGAAGCCAGTTTTCGTCGGTGTTTTTGCTATCTCTCACCTGATCCATAACATAAATGGCTTCACCGCCGTCGTGATAGACAGGCTCAAAAAGGCTCACCGGCTCGGTTATGGCATCAAGGGCAAAAACCACGTCTTCTTTCGGCAGGTCAAGCTCCTTTGCAATCTCGGCAACCGTTGGCTCTTTGGAATTTTTGTTAATAAGCTTTTCCTTGGCATAAAGTGCCTTATAGGCAATGTCCTTTAGGGAACGGCTGACACGGATTGAGTTATTATCCCGAAGATACCGCCTGATTTCGCCGATAATCATAGGCACGGCATAGGTGGAAAACTGCACATTTTGGGAAAGGTCAAAGTTGTCGATTGCCTTAATCAGTCCAACGCAACCCACCTGAAACAAATCGTTAGCATTTTCGCCACGGTTAGAAAACCGCTGGATTACGCTTAACACCAATCTCAAATTCCCGTGAATAAACACCTCTCTTGCCGATTTATCACCCTGTTTTATCTTTATAAAAAGCTCTTCCTTTTCCTTTTTTGAAAGCACCGGAAGCTTTGACGTATTAACACCGCAAATTTCTACTTTATTCACAAATAACATCCCCTTTTCTCAAAAATATGTACTCTTTCTCGGGGAATTTTTATGTTTCGGGCTTCCTTTTATGTTAGTATTTTCATAAATTAGGCGGGATATACCACAGATTTTTGTTATTTTTTTAACAAATTGCATAAAAATCAGCAATTCTTTCATTTTTATTCGATTTATATATTGATTTTATGCCAAAAAAGTGCTATTATATATTATGTATGGATTTTATTAAATTATTTCTCGGTAAACTGAAATTTTATAAATCCGAAACAATAGATAAAAGGAGGAAATTTTTCATGGCAAGAAAAATGAAAACAATGGATGGTAACACCGCTGCTGCATACGCTTCTTATGCGTTTACAGACGTTGCTGCTATCTATCCTATTACCCCGTCATCTAACATGGCTGAGGTAACAGACAAATGGGCAACTGCCGGTCAGAAAAATATTTTCGGCAGAACAGTTCAGGTAACTGAAATGCAGTCAGAAGCTGGTGCTGCAGGTACCGTTCACGGTTCACTCGCTGCAGGTGCACTAACAACAACTTACACAGCTTCACAGGGTCTTCTTCTTATGATCCCTAATATGTACAAGATTGCCGGTGAGTTACTACCTTGCGTATTTAACGTATCTGCAAGAGCTTTAGCATCTCACGCACTTTCAATCTTTGGTGACCACCAGGACGTTATGGCTTGCCGTCAGACAGGTTTTGCTATGCTTGCATCAACAAACCCTCAGGAAGCTATGGACCTTGGCGCAATCGCTCACCTTACAACAATTAAGGGTAAAGTTCCATTCCTTCACTTCTTTGATGGTTTCAGAACTTCTCACGAATACCAGAAAGTTGCTTGCTGGGATTACGAAGATTTGGCAGAGCTTGTTGACTGGGATGCAATCAATGACTTCCGTCAGAATGCACTAAACCCTGCTCACCCTGCACAGCGTGGTACAGCTCAGAACCCTGACATCTTCTTCCAGGCAAAAGAAGCTTCAAATAACTACTACAATGCTATCCCTGATCTTACTCAGGAATATATGGATAAGGTTAATGCTAAGATCGGTACAGACTATAAGCTATTTAACTACTACGGCGCAGCTGATGCTGAAACAGTTATCATCGCTATGGGTTCTGCTAACGATACAATCGCAGAAACAGTTGATTACCTAACAGCTAAGGGCGAAAAGGTTGGTATGATTAAGGTTAGACTTTATAGACCTTTCTCAACAAAGCACTTTATCGATTCAATCCCTGCATCTGTTAAGAAAATCGTTGTTCTTGACAGAACAAAGGAACCTGGTTCAATCGGTGAACCTCTATACCTTGACGTTGTTGCAGCACTTTCAGGTTCAAAGTTTGCTGACATTCCAGTATTCGGCGGACGTTACGGTCTTGGTTCAAAGGATACAACTCCTGCACAGATTATCGCTGCTTTCCGTAACACAGAAAAGAAGCAGTTCACAATCGGTATTAAGGACGACGTTACAAATCTTTCACTTGAAATTACAGAAAACCCTAACACAACTCCTGAAGGAATCAAGAGCTGTAAGTTCTGGGGTCTTGGTGCTGACGGTACTGTTGGTGCTAACAAGAACTCTGTAAAGATTATCGGTGACCACACAGATATGAACGTTCAGGCATACTTTGACTATGACTCTAAAAAGTCAGGTGGTCTTACAGTATCTCACCTACGTTTCGGTAATGCTAAGATTACATCAACATACCTAATCAACAAGGCTGACTTTGTTGCTTGTCACAAAGCTTCATACATCAGACAGTATGATATGGTTCAGGATGTTAAGCCAGGCGGAGTATTCCTACTAAACTGCTCATGGAACGCAGAAGAATTAGAATCACACCTACCAGGTCAGGTTAAGAGATATATCGCTGAAAACAACATTCAGTTCTATACAATCGACGGTGTTAAGATTGGTAAGGAAATCGGTCTTGGCAACAGAATCAACACAGTTTTGCAGTCAGCATTCTTCAAGCTTGCAGACATTATCCCGGCAGACGATGCTATCCGTTATATGAAGGACGCAGCTACCGCTTCTTACTCAAAGAAGGGTGACCACATCGTTAAGATGAACCACGATGCTATTGACGCTGGCGCTGATGCTATCGTTAAGGTTGACGTTCCAGCTTCTTGGAAGGATGCTAAGGATGAAGACCTATCAGTTAAGCACGAAGGCGAAGGCAAGCTTGTTGACTACGTTAACAACGTACTTGTTCCTGTTAACGGCTTCCGTGGAATGCAGCTTCCTGTTTCAACATTCGTTCCTTATGCAAACGGTGAAGTTCCTCTTGGCTCATCAGCATACGAAAAGAGAGGTATCGCAATCGATGTTCCTACATGGAATGGCGATGTATGTCTTCAGTGCGGACTATGTTCATACGTTTGTCCTCACGCTTGTATCCGTCCTGTAGTTCTTACAGAAGAAGAAATGAAGAACGCTCCGGAAGGCATCAAGTATGTAAAGATGAAGCAGCTTGACGGCTACTACTACGGCATGGCTATTTCAGTTCTTGACTGTACAGGTTGTGGCTCATGTGCTAACGTATGTCCTGAAGTTAAGGGTCAGAAGGCTCTTACAATGTCTCCACTTGATAAGAACCTTGACGAACAGAAGGGCTTTGACTACGGCATTAAGCTTGCAACAAAGCCATCAGTTCTTGAAAAGTTCCCAATGACAACAGTTAAGGGTTCACAGTTCAGAACACCATACCTTGAATTCTCAGGCGCTTGTGCTGGTTGTGGTGAAACACCTTATGCTAAGCTTGTAACTCAGCTATTCGGTGACAGAATGTATATCGCAAACGCTACAGGTTGTTCATCAATCTGGGGTGGATCTGCTCCATCAACACCATACGCAACTGACGAAAACGGCAGAGGTCCGGCTTGGGGTAACTCACTATTTGAAGACAACGCTGAATACGGCTACGGTATGTTCCTTGGCCAGAAGGCAGTTCGTGAAAAGAACATTGAAAAGCTTGAAGCTTTGGCAAAAGCAGAACCATCAGTAGCTCCAGCAGTTGAAAAGTTCATCGAAACTAAGGAATGTGGCGTTGCTAACAAGGTTGCAACAGAAGAACTTCTAAAGGCAGTTGCTAACCTAAACTCAAAAGAAGCAAAAGACGTTCTTGCTGATAAGGACTTCCTAAACAAGAAATCTGTATGGATCTTCGGTGGTGACGGTTGGGCATATGACATCGGCTTCGGCGGTCTTGACCACGTTATCGCATCAGGCGAAGACGTAAACGTAATGGTATTCGATACTGAAGTTTACTCAAATACAGGCGGACAGTCATCAAAGTCAACACCAACAGGTGCTATTGCACAGTTCGCAGCTGCCGGTAAGAGCGTTAAGAAGAAAGACCTTGCTGCAATCGCAATGAGCTATGGCTACGTATACGTTGCTCAGATCGCTCAGGGTGCTGATTACAACCAGTGTCTAAAGGCTATGCTTGAAGCTGAAAGCTATAACGGTCCTTAAATCATCATTGCATACGCTCCATGTATCAACCACGGTATTAAGGGCGGAATGAGCATTGCTCAGACAGAAGAGAAGAAGGCTGTTGAAGCAGGCTACTGGCACCTATTCAGATACGACCCAAGAAGAACTCTTGAGGGTCTAAACCCATTCCAGCTTGACTCAAAAGAGCCAAAGGGAAGCTATGAAGACTTTATCATGGGCGAAGTTCGTTATAACTCACTAATGAGAGCTAACCCAGAAAGAGCTAAGGCTCTATTCGAAAAGGCTCAGGCTGACGCTAAGGCTAAGTATGAAAAGCTTGTTGAAATGGCGAAATAAGTCATAAAGACAAAATTAAAAGAGATGTGAAATTTCACATCTCTTTTTTTGTTGCTTTCTCTTGATGTAGAAATTGTAGGGAATGCATTTATGCATTCCGCCGGAACGGATAAATCCGTTCCCTACATTTTTATTTCTTCGCCACAAAAAAGGAACCACCCACATTGATATGCGGATGGCTCTTCTTGTTGCGGTTTTCTTTTGTGGATAAATGTATTTAATCGCTTTCGGGTTTGCTTTCGGTATTTTGGAGTTAACACCGATTTTTTAAGTATAACGCTCTGGTATTTATGGAAGTTAAATACCATTTTTTAAATACAGGGAATTAAAAAACGCGCAACCCAAAGGTCACGCGTAAAAACGATGACCTTTTGTAACGCGACTTACAATCTTTGTAGAAATTTATTTCAATTTCAAAGCAAGGCGGTCATCATTTTTATCAAAATGATAAATCCTTGCTCTGAAAAACCGTTCATGTCAAAAAAAAATAGAAACAAATTTCTACACAATATAAAGTATTATAAGTCGCATCTACAATATATCATATAGAAGAATTTTTTTCAATAGGTTTTTATTTTTTTCTTGAAAAATCGTAAGACAAAATTCGACAAAATTTGTGTTATACAAAAAAGAATCCTCCCGTCACGCTGGCGCGTGCCACCCTCCTTTAGGCAAGGAGGGCTTTCAGTGCGTTCACTTCAAAGGCTCCCTTGCCTAAAGGGAGCTGTCACGAAGTGACTGAGGGATTGTAAAAATGTTTTATGTTTTTGTTTTGCGTAAGCAAAACTACCTTAATTATTCATTATTCATTAGCGAAGCGACTTCATCATTCATTATTCATTAAAAAATCCTGTCGATTTAATGAATAATGAATATTGAATAATGAAAAATGAATAATACAAAACAAAAATCCTATCTTTCGACAGGATTTTTGTTTTGGAGCTAGTGAAGGGACTTGAACCCTCGACCTACTGATTACGAATCAGTTGCTCTACCAACTGAGCTACACCAGCAGATAACATGACCCTCTGTCCAATAGTTCAGAGGGTCAGCTTGTTTCTTATTTAATTATGACAAAAGAGCTTTTGCAACCTCGTTTATCATTCTTCCGTCGGCTCTGCCAACGGTTTTAGCTTTTGCCGCAGCCATAACCTTTCCCATATCCTTAATGGTTGTCGCACCAACTTCTGCCACTATCTCTTTAACAATAGCTTCAAGTTCTTCGCGTGAAAGCTGCTTTGGCAGATATTCCATCAAAACATCCATTTCTGCCTTTAAATCGGCGATTAAATCGTCTCGGCCACTCTTTTCATAATCAGGGAGAGAGTCCTTGCGCTGCTTTAACTGCTTTGCAATTACCTCTAAAACACCATCGTCTTCAAGAGTTACCTTATTATCCTTTTCAAACTGAAGCACAGCGGCACGAACCATCTGCACAGTGTTTTTACGGATTACATTTTTTTCTTTCATTGCTGACTTTAAATCGTCAGCCAATCTCTCTTTTAAAGTCATCTTATTTGAACTTTCTCTTACGAGCTGCCTCGGACTTCTTCTTACGCTTTACGCTTGACTTTTCGTAGTGTTCACGTTTTCTTATTTCTGACATAACACCTGATTTTGCGCACTGACGCTTAAATCTTCTAAGAGCGCTGTCAAGTGATTCATTTTCTTTAACACGAATTTCTGACATTTGTATTTCCCTCCCTCCGGCAAAACAATTCTTCCGGCTGTTTGATGGATAATATGGAAAAATATGATGTTCTCATAATTACCCACAATAGTCATTATACCCCACATTATGTGCAGTTGTCAAGTTTTTTATAATTTTTTTCTTACTTTTCCCAAAATCAGCCTGCAGGCCACTCAAATTTACGGCCACCCATCAAGTGAAAATGCAAGTGTTTTACTGTCTGAAGACCATCTTCGCCACAGTTATTTACAACGCGGTAACCGTTTTCTGCAAATCCAAGTTCCTTTGCAATTTTCGGGATAACTTCAAAAATTCTTGCAATATAGCCTGAATTTTCGCTTGTAACTTCATTTGCAGATGCAAAATGAAGCTTCGGGATAATCACGATATGGTGCGGTGCCTGTGGTGCGATGTCGCGAAAAGCGTAAACCATTTCGTCTTCATACACCTTATCTGACGGGATATCCCCATTTATAATTTTACAAAATAAACAATCTTCCATTTTTATCTTCCTTTCTTTTACTTTGTATTCTTTAACAACTCGGCAATTACCGCTATGGGCAATATTAAAATACATATTATCCAAAACATATTGTCACCTCTTGTTGTATTCCTTACATTCATTTTTAATTTCGCAAATCTCACACTTTGGATTTCTTGCAATACACACCAATCTTCCGTGGTTTACAAATCGGTGGCAAAGGGCAAGCTGTTCTTCGGGCGGGATTAGCTTTTTTAAATCCATCTCGATTTTTTCGGGAGCTTCTTCCTTTGTAAGACCAATCTTTCTTGATAGCCTTATGCAATGGGTATCCACCACAACGGCAGGCTTTTTATAAATATCCCCAAGCACAAGGTTTGCCGTTTTTCTGCCTGTTCCGGGAAGTGTCAAAAGCTCTTCCATAGTATCGGGAACAACGCCGTCATATTCGTCCAAAAGCCTTTGGGCTGCCAAAATTATGTTCTTCGCCTTGTTCCTGTAAAAGCCTGTTGAGCGGATATCTTCGCAAAGCTCTTCATAATCCGCATTTGCAAAGCTTTCAAGGTCGGGATATTTTTTAAACAATGTTTCGGTCACAATATTCACTCTTGCATCGGTGCATTGTGCCGACATCTGGGTTGCAAAAAGCATCTCATGTGGCGATGAATAGTTCAAGGTGCACTTGACGTCAGGATACAGCTTTTTCAGTTTTTCCACTACCAAAAGTGCCCGTTCCTTTTTTGTCACATCAATCACCTCCTGCAATCTTTCTTTATTATATAATAGGAAAGCACTTTTTTCAACAAAAAACGAAAAAATATTGATTTTGACTTTCTTATATGCTATACTTAACCTGTAAAAGCTTGTTTTTTTGGCAATAGTTTTGATTTTAGGAGATGATTTTTTGAAGGAACAGTTCAGCATATCTGAAATTATAAATATTTTCTTGCGCAGATGGTGGATTATTGCCCTTAGTGCAATTATCCTTTGCGTTTCCGGATTTTTCTATGCTCAGTTTGTGGTAACTCCGCTTTATCGTACTGATGGAACTCTTTACGTAAACGCAAGAAGAACCCAGACAAGTGACGTTTCCGGTGCAAACCTTGTGGCTTCCCAGCAACTTGCTACTACATATAAGGAAATCCTAAAGAGAAGAACTTTCCTTGCGCAAGTGGCAGAAGACGTTGGAAATAAATATTCTGTTGGCCAGCTAAGCGGTATGATTTCAATGAGTCCCCTAAATGAAACAGAAATTATGGAAATCAAGGTAACAGGCGAAGTCCCTGAAGACGTTTACGCAATCTGCCACAGCGTTTTAACCCACGCACCTGACGAGCTTATCAGAGTTGTAAACGCAGGTAGCGTTAAAATCCTTGATGACGGCCAGATCCCAAAAACACCTTATTCGCCGAATGTTAAAAACTATACATTGTTTGCCTTTGCGTTAGGCTTGGCACTTGGCGCGTTAATCGTATTCTGTATCGAATTTTTTGATACAAGAATCAAGTCCCGTGACGATATTGCAAACAGATATAAAGAACCGCTTTTGGGCGAAATCCCTGCCCTTGTTTTAACACCGGGAAAGAAAGATGAAGGCTACTCCTATGGCGATAAAGGAGGCAATAAATAATGAACATCTTAAATCATATTAAAAACTTTAACGTAAGACGTGCCAACAAGCGTGTCAGCGATGACTCTGCTTTGGTTCGTTCAAATACACTTTTAACCGACTGTACTGACTTCGTTACAAAGGAAGCGTACAAAACCGCAAGAACAAACATCCGCTTTTCTTTAAGCGGTGCTAAAGGCGGCAAAAAGATTATCGTAACCAGCGCAAGCCCTGGTGAAGGTAAAACCACAACCTGCCTTAACCTTGCAATCGCATTTGCGCAGACCGATGCAAAGGTGCTTGTAATTGATGCTGACCTTAGAAAGCCAAGAATTTACCGCCACCTTTCAATCGAAAGAGAAAACGGTCTTTCCGACCTATTGTGCGGTCTTATCGAAACAAAGGATGCAATCAAGCATTGCGAAAGACATAATCTTGACTGTATTACATCAGGTCAGATTCCGCCGAACCCTGCAGAACTTCTTTCTTCAAAGGAAATGGAAGATTTGTTTGAGGAACTTTCTGCAATATATGACTACATCTTCGTTGATACACCACCTGTTACTGTGGTTACCGAAGCTGCAGCTATGGCAAAGAGTGCAAGCGGCGTAATCGTGGTTGTTCGCCAGAACAGCACTATCCACGAGTCAATCGAAAGAGCTTTAACAAACCTTAAAATGG
>JAFUJN010000152.1 GCA_017468095.1 Clostridia bacterium | reverse complement strand
TCATATCGTCCGGTCTTTTGTTTGTATCCATATTAAATCCTCCTGTTAATTGTCCAAATTATGTACTTTATAATAGCACAAAATCCCGTAATTTTCAAGTATTTCCATTCTATTTTATGCCATTTTCCTATTTTTATAAAAAATTAGTTACATTTAAAGCAGACCATAATTGGTCTGCTTTTTTGTATCAATTATCTGTTTAGAATAAGCTTTGTAAGTTCAACAGGGTCAACAATCTTGCCGTCCTTGTAAACACGCATATTTCCTGAAGCAACTTCGTCAATTAGGATAACTTCGTCGCCATTGTAACCAAACTCAAACTTGATATCCCAAAGGTCAAGACCAATTGTCTTTAGATCGTCTGCAACAACCTTTGTGATTTTAAGTGTCTGTTCTTTCATGCTTTCAAACATTTCAGGGCTCATAACGCCAAGTGCTGCAAGGCCTTCGCCTGTAACTAGTGGGTCACCCTTTTCATCGTTTTTGAAAGTACATTCAACGTATCCACCAGGAAGTGGTGTACCGTCTTCAATATATTCGCCGTATCTTCTGATAAAGCTTCCTGTTGCAACTAAACGGCAGATAACTTCAAGGCCGTGGCCGAATACTTTACCAGGAAGAACTTCCATTGTAGCGTCGTCAACATTGGCGCTTACATAGTGAGTCTTAATTCCGGCTTTCTTCATAAGGTCAAAGTAGTAAATTGAAGTTCTAAGGTTAGCCTTACCGATGCCTTCAATCTTTAGTCCTACTGTGTTTTCACCCGGGTCAAATACGCCGTCTTTTCCTGTACAGTCGTCTTTAAACTTCAAAAGAACGTTACCGTTTTCAAGGCTGTAAACGTCTTTGGTTTTTCCTTCATAAATCATCTTCATAATAAAGCGCCTCTTTTCATAATAAATTCACTTAAAATAGTATCATATTTTTCGCAAAAATTCAATATTTATTTGCAACTTTAGACAAAATACTGCCAATTTTTTTAATATCTGGTTTTCAAGTTATGAAATTTTTACAAAAAAACTGCGATGCTTTTCGCATCACAGCTTTTATGACATAAATAGTGCAAACATTATAGGTATGGTTATTACCCCGAATATGCTTGAGATAAGCGCCATAGATGCGCCCGGCTTTGTGTCTCCGCCAAATGCCGCCGGAAATACGATGGTATTTAAGCCCATCGGCATTGCAAACACGCAAAGGGCTGTCATATAGATATAGCTTGGAAGCCCAAGTGCCTTTAGTACATACACAAACACCGCCGGAATTGCTATCAATCTTATGAGCGATGCAACATAAATCCTTCCTGATGACACCAAATCCCGAAGATCGTATTTTCCGATTACAAGGCCTGCTAAAAGCATTGCTATAACGCCCATACAACCTGCAAGCGAAGAAAGTGTATTCTCTACAAAGGTTGGGATTGGAACCTTGGAAAGTCCTAAAACTATGGCTATTCCCATTGCGATAAACAGCGGATTTACAAGGCTTTTTAAAGATACCTTTTCGTTTTTCGGGTTTAACCTTGTAAAGCCAACCGAGTAAATATACACGTTGAACGGAATACTGAAAATCATCAGGTCAAAAAGTGCCTGCTCACCGAAAACCGCCAAAGTTAGCGGTTGCGCCATATATCCCATATTCGGGATTATAAAAGAATAGGTGTAAATATATTTTATATACCTGTTCTGGGCAAATAGATTTGCAAGGGCTGTTCCCAAAAATATCAATATGAATAAAAGTATGATTCCCCACATAAAAATGTATGACTTTTCTAAAAGGGT
>JAFUJN010000151.1 GCA_017468095.1 Clostridia bacterium | reverse complement strand
TTCTCCTCTTGTTTTTGCAAGTTTTCTTTCATAATATATATACGCCGCCGTATATGCGATAGAGCAAAGAACCCAGCCGATGCAATCTGCCACGAAAAACATTCCCAGCGTTTTATGCATTGGAAGAATTACCAGTTGCCACAAAATCTTGAATCCACAGCTTACGAAAAGTCCCACAACAAGGGAAACCATAGTTTTGCCCATACCCTTTAGGATATTTCCAGGAATTTCTGCAAATGCCACAAGGAAATACGGAACTATGTATAGCATAAAGCGTAGGTTTGAAATTCGCATAACTTCGTCCTTTATTTCCATATCATTTTCCGACATAAACAGGCTGATAAAGCCATTTTTGAACAAGCAGAATACGCCGATAAACAGCACTGTTATGCCAATTCCTATACCCCAACCCATATACAGAAGCTTATTGATTTTATTATACTTTTTCGCACCGATATTCTGGCTTGTAAACGGAATAACCGCCGCCGTAATTGCGCCAACCACCGTGTTTACAATAGTTGCGAAGTTAGCTACAATGGCATTCGCCGCAACTGCCGCCGCACCGAATGAGTTTAAAACCGACACGCCAATCAACGCGGTAAAGGACACAAGAGAGCTTTGGATTCCTGACGGAAGTCCCACTTTTACGGTTTCAATAAGTATTCTTTTGCTTGGCTTCATCTTAAAGAAGCTAAATCCAACATCGCTCTTTTTAAGAGCAACGGCCCCTGTAATTGCCGCCGCCATGTGAGCAAGCATCATAGCAAAGGCAGAGCCCTTTACCCCAAGATGCAGTTCCTTTACAAAAACTATGCTGAAGAACAGGTTTACAAAACCCGCAATAATTGACGCATACATTGGCCTTTTTGCATCACCGATGGCACGAAGCACCGCAGATACATAGTTATAAAGTGCGTGAAATGGCAAGCCGATAAAATAAATCTGCATATATTGGACCGCCATTTTATGTATTTCAGGGTCAAGGCCCATTGAATTTGCAATAGGAATGGCAAATATCTGTCCGCCTAAAAATACTATAACACCGCTTAAAATCGCCATAACCACGCCGGTGTCAGCAACGACCTTTACTCTTTTCATATCCCCTGCACCATAGCTGTTTGCGCAGAGAACGTTTGTTCCCAAAGACATTCCCCAGAATATGGTCTGGATTATGGTTATAATCGGCATGGCAGAGCCAACCGCTCCAAGCGCCACCGAGCTTTCGTATTTTCCCACAACAATATGACTCACAATACTGTAAAAAGCCTGAAGTACATTTGCAATTATTACCGGAATTGCAAACTGCATCAGGCTTGGGAACATTTTTCCGTTTACCATATCGACATTTTTAGCCATAAAATCACCTGCTTAAATGCTTTCTGTTATCGGGTCTCTTTATTTTCTACAGACATTATACACCGATGGGCTTTAATGTCAACCCTTTTTTGAGAAAAAGTAGGAATAAAGTAAAACTTTATACTTTGTTGTAGGGGCGGGGTTCCATCCCCGCCCGTTTTTCGGGAGGGCACAGAGACCCTCCCCTACATTTTAGGATAATACAATAAAAGAAATCGCATTAGGCTTCTCCTTGATGAGAAGGCTTTTTATTGCTTTTTGAGTAACAAAAAAACGTGCTGTTTCCAGCACGTTTTTATTTAAATTAGAACTTTGGTCTTGCCACATAATGTGTATGCAATAGTTCGTGAGCCTTGTGTGAACCTGGCTTTTCGAAATATTCCTTATAAAGAATATCCATATCAGGGTTCTTGTGTGACTGTCTTACTGTCGCATTCTTATCTTCTGTATAAAGAGCCTTTGCTCTTTCTGCCTTAACGTCAACGTTCATCCAAGTCTTAGCGTCGCAGATTGGCTGTCCGCCACCTGTTACACATCCACCAGGACAAGCCATTACTTCGATGAAGTGGTATGTCTTTTCGCCACTCTTTATTGAATCAAGAAGCTTTCTTGCATTACCAAGACCGTGAGCGATTGCAACGTTTACGTCCATTCCGCCCATCTTAACTGTTGCTTCCTTAATTCCGTCTGTTCCACGAACAGCTTCAAAGTCAAGCTTATCAAGCTCTTTGCCTTCTAAGATTTCGTAAACTGTTCTTAGTGCTGCTTCCATAACACCGCCAGTTGCACCGAAGATGTGCGCTGCACCTGAAGCTTCACCGAATGGTGTATCAAACATTTCGTCAGGAAGCTTATCGAATAGGATACCCTGCTGTTTAATCATCTTTGCAAGTTCACGAGTTGTGATAACTGCGTCAACATCGCGAAGACCGTTTACTTCCATTTCAGGACGGCTGTTTTCAAACTTCTTAGCTGTACATGGCATTACAGATACAACATAAATCTTCTTAGGGTCGATGTTGTTCTTTTCTGCGAAGTAGCTCTTAATAACTGCACCAAACATCTGGTGAGGTGACTTACAGCTTGAAAGGTTGTCTAAGAATTCTGGGAAGTTGTGTTCACAGAACTTGATCCAACCAGGAGAACAAGATGTGATCATTGGAAGTGTTCCGCCATTCTTAATTCTGTCAAGAAGTTCGTTACCTTCTTCCATAATTGTAAGGTCAGCACCTGTATCTGTATCAAATACCTTATCAAATCCAAGTCTGCGAAGAGCAGCAACCATCTTACCTGTTACAGGTGTTCCCATTGCCATACCGAATTCTTCGCCCAGTGCTGCTCTAACTGCAGGAGCAGTCTGAACAACAACGTACTTATCAGGATCTGCGATTGCTTCGAAAACTTCGTCAGTTGCGTACTTTTCGTGAAGTGCGCCAACAGGACAAGCTGCGATACACTGTCCGCAGTTTACACAAGCTGTGTCTGCAAGGTCTGCTTCAAAAGCACAACCAATCTTTGTTGCAAAGCCACGTTCCTGAGCATCGATAACTGATACTGTCTGAACGTTCTTACAAACATTGATACATCTACGGCAAAGTACACACTTATTGTTATCTCTAACGATTGATGTGCCTGATGCTTCGATTTCATATTCGTTTCTAACGCCTTCGTAAGCGATGTCTGTTACGCCAAGTTCGTCAGATAGCTTCTGAAGTTCACACTTCTGGTTTCTTGAACAGGTTAGACATTTTCTGTCGTGGTTTGAAAGAATAAGCTCAAGTGTGCTCTTTCTTGCAGCCTTTACCTTTGGTGAGTGTGTTAAAACTTCAATACCTTCTGCAACAGGATATACGCAGGCAGCCTGAAGTGCTCTTGCACCAATAATTTCAACTACACACATTCTGCATGAACCTGTAACAGATGCATCTTTTAAATAACATAGAGTAGGAATATCAATTCCGTTAGCCTGAGCAGCTTCTAAGATGGTAGTACCTTCTGGAACGCTGATAGGCTGGCCGTTTATTTTCAAGTTTACCATATTATCATAATCCTTTCTTAAAATTACTTCTTATAGATTGCACCAAACTTACATGATGATTCACATGCACCACACTTGATACACTTTGTCTGGTCAATTACGAATGGTGACTTAACTTCACCTGAAATAGCGTTAACAGGACACTTTCTTGCACATAGGCTACATCCCTTACACTTTTCAGGGTCGATTGTGTACTGAAGAAGTGACTTACATACGCCAGCAGGACACTTCTTATCAACAACGTGTGCTTCATACTCGTGTCTGAAGTACTTAAGTGTTGAAAGTACTGGGTTTGGAGCTGTCTGACCAAGACCGCAAAGAGATGATGCCTTGATTGCGTGGCAAAGCTCTTCCATCTTGTCAATATCTTCCAATGTTCCCTTACCGTCTGTAATCTTTTCAAGGATTTCAAGAAGTCTTCTTGTACCGATTCTACATGGTGTACACTTACCGCATGATTCGTCAACAGTAAATTCAAGGAAGAACTTCGCAATGTCAACCATACAGTTGTCTTCGTCCATTACGATAAGTCCGCCTGAACCCATCATTGAGCCGATTGCCATAAGTGAATCGTAGTCGATTGGTGTGTCAATAAGTTCTGCAGGGATACATCCGCCTGAAGGTCCACCGGTCTGAGCAGCCTTAAACTTCTTACCGTTTGGAATACCGCCACCGATTTCTTCAATGATTTCGCGAAGTGTTGTTCCCATAGGAACTTCAACAAGACCTGTATTGTTAATCTTTCCGCCAAGAGCGAATACCTTTGTACCCTTTGACTTTTCTGTACCCATTGATGTGAACCAGTCAACACCCTTTAGGATAATCTGCGGAATGTTTGCATAAGTTTCAACGTTATTTAGTAGTGTTGGCTTGCCCCAAAGACCCTTAACTGCAGGGAATGGAGGACGTGGACGAGGTTCACCACGCTTACCTTCGATAGATGTTAAAAGCGCTGTTTCTTCACCACAAACGAATGCACCGGCACCAAGCTTGATATCAAGGTCGAAGTTGAAGCCTGTTCCGAAGATATCTTCACCAAGTAGGCCGTATTCTTTAGCTTGCTTGATAGCTGTTCTTAATCTGTCAACTGCGATTGGGTACTCAGCACGGATATAAACATAACCCTGATCAGCACCAACTGCATAAGCTGCGATAGCCATAGCTTCGATAAGAGCGTGTGGGTCACCTTCCAAGATTGAACGGTCCATAAATGCACCAGGGTCACCTTCGTCGGCGTTACAAGCAACATACTTCTGGTCGCCAACTGCATCGTGAGTGAACTGCCACTTCATACCTGTTGGGAATCCGCCGCCGCCACGGCCACGAAGACCTGAATCCTTAATCATCTGGATTACTTCTTCTCTTGTCATTTCGGTTAGAGCCTTACCTAAAGCCTGATAACCGTCAACAGCGATGTATTCTTCGATATTGTCTGGGTTAATAACACCACAGTTACGAAGAGCAACACGCATCTGCTTTGCATAGAACTGTGTTTCGTTAAGTGACTTGATGCTGTCTTCCTGAACAGTTTCATCATAAAGAAGTCTTGTAACGATACGACCCTTTAGTAAGTGTTCTTCTACAATTTCCTTAACGTCATCCTTTTCAACACGGCTATAGAAAGCACCTTCCGGATAAACTACAACGATTGGGCCTAATGCACAAAGACCGAAACAACCTGTCTGAACAAGTTTAACTTCGTTTTCAAGACCATTTTCCTTAAGGCGAGCTTCAAACTCTTCCTGAAGTGCTACTGAACCTGAAGAAGTACAGCCTGTACCGCCACAAATCAATACATGAGATCTATAAATATTCATTTACTAAACCTCCCTATTAACCCTGAGCGCCTACTGTGTATTCTGCAACAGGGCTTCCGTTAACAAGGTGCTCTGCTACAACACGAGCAACCTTTTCTTCTGTCATTTTAACATAAGTTACTTTTTCCTTACCTGGCATATACACTTCTACGATAGGCTCTAAGCGGCACATACCGATACAACCTGTCTGTGTAACTGTTGCATTTGCCACATTACGCTTTTCAATTTCCTGCAGGAAAGCGTTTAAAACAGGGCGAGCGCCTGCTGCGATTCCGCAAGTTGCCATACCTACAACAACACGGATTCCATCCTCACGCTCTTTGCGTAAATTAACCTGATTTAGCGCCTTGTCACGAATTGCCTGCAATTCTGCCAAACTTTTCATAAGTTCCCTCCTGAATTTTTTATTTTTATTTTTTTATTACTATTTATAAAACTCTACGATACCGAAATACCGCCAAGTCCTTCTCTAACATACTCGTCTATCCACGCAAGGACATCAGGGGTATCAAGCGGTACATCACCC
>JAFUJN010000150.1 GCA_017468095.1 Clostridia bacterium | reverse complement strand
GCCCTGATATACTTCAATACCACCGGCATATCCAACAATGCTTTCCACATTGCCTGTTATATTAACATTGCCACCGGTAACATGGATACCTGCATAGCCTTCTCCTTTGATGTTTCCTACTTTTCCTGCAATAATTACATCCAAGCTTGAAGAAATACCATTATCTTCTTTCGAGATAATATCACCTATTACACCGGTTTTTTCAATTATAATTCCGCCAAAATCACTTCTTAAGCCATTTTCAATACCACCGGTACAAGTAATGTCACCTACTGTGCCGGAAATGATAATATCTTCATAAGCGAAAATACCGCTTCCTATTTCAGCAGTAATATCACCCAACACGCCCTTTAGAGTGACGCTGCCTGTTTCGCCATATCCGTCGCCTTCAGAATATATTCCGTATCCGTGTGTTATTTCTGTATATTTATAGCCATCCTCATCAATGCCACTTACTGAAGTTGCTTTACCTGATATAAAATTGCTTCCTTCAGCTTCTGTATCAATACCGATGATAGTAAGGTTCATACCATAAGCATAGATGCCGTGACCTTCATCATTTATAATTGTGGCATCGGTCAAAGTTAAGGTGTCAGTTTGTGGGTCATATTTTACGCTACCACCGTCGCCTAAAACGTCGTCTTTATTTTCGGCGGTTACCTGTATTCCCTTTACAAAAACCTGGTCGTCAAAAGCAGTTTCGCTTGTATTTTCGCTTATCTCAATTCGTCCGCTACCATTTACTGTGCTGTAATCCACTAAAAGACCTGGATATTTTGCCAAAAGTGGTGAATTTGTTGCATCTATAATGCCACCATCAAAGCCCTTGACATAGTTTGCAAGCACCATATAATCTTCCATTACATAGTCAAGTACATTTACAGCACCATCAAACATAGCATATCCGTCGCCAAGATTACGAAGTGTGTAGTTATAGCCTGCCAGATTGTAGGATGCATTTACATCAAGTGCTTCATAAGTGTTTGTTTCCTTGTTGTAAACCTTAACATCGTAAACACGATAGTTACCAGGCTCTGCAAGCCAAGCTTCCATATCATCTTCATTTATAGTACTTGGAGCTACAGTATCAATCTTATATGTAAGTCCTGATACATGCAAAAATCCACCATTTTCACCTAGTCCAAGCTTTCTTGCACCCCACTCCAGTGCATTTAGTAACTGCTTGCCAGTAACAGTCTGCAAGCATGCCACGTTGCCGAATGGGTGCATATCTTTGCAAATTTTATATGTAATGTCACCTGTTATTGCGCTGTTGCGAATACCGCCGCCATTCATAATGGTAACATCAACATCCATATCCATATTATCAAACAAATAATAGAGAGCATCTGCCGCAAAATCACCGGAATTTGTTTCCTGAACACGAACAAGTCGGTTTCCATCTGCGTCATAATTATCAAATACAAGCTGGGTTGAGCCTATCTTTTCACCAAGCTTTTCATCTATTTCGCTCATCCACGCATCTTTAATTTCTTTAACAGTACTATCTGATACCATTTCTGTACCGCTATAAAGGTCTGAAACAAGATTGTATCCGACAACTGTTTCACCATCATCGGCAAGAATTTCTTCGTATTCAATAAAGTCTGTAGTAATCTCATCAGTTTCGGAGTCAATAACCATCATACCGATACGGTCAAAATATTGACCAGTTTGAGTAAGAAGGACATCGTGTCCGTCTTCGTCCTTAACGATTTTTTCCTCTACTGTGCTGTGAGAATGACCATCAATAAAGGCATCAAGACCGCATACGCCTGCTATGGTTTCTTCACTTGTCCAAGGTTTTGACGACGGGTCGATACCGAGATGACCAAGAGCGATAATCTGTGTTGCACCTTCAGCTTTGGCTTCATCTATTGCTTTTTGCACATCCGCTTTAAGCTCGCTGCCATCATCGCCGCCACAAATTCCATAGATAAAGTTACCGTTTTCATCCTGAAAATATGCAGGAGTGGATTTTGAAAAGGTTTCCGGTGTTGTAATACCGATAAACGCAAGCTTTTCGTCTCCGCAATCAAACGTCACATAGCTATCAAGCACAGTTTCGCCACTTTCTTCGTGGTGAAAATTAGCAGATACGTAAGGAAACTCTGCAAGGTCGATAGCCTTTAATGCTCCCTCCATACCATAGTCGAATTCGTGGTTTCCAAGGGTTGCAACATCGTACTGGGCAGCATTCATCATTTTAATAATACTTTCGCCCTTATCCATAGAACCGTATGCAGTTCCCTGAATATGGTCTCCTGCATCCGCAAGCAGAACATATTTGTACTGTTTTTCTAAATCATCTTTTATTTCTGCAATCACATCGTAGCTCAAAGGGCCATCAATATAGGTATGCACATCGTTTGTGTATAAAATTACAATATCATCCGAAAGAGTTTGGGCATCTGCCGAAACCGGGATAACAAAAGAGAATAGAATTGAAAGTGCTATCAATACAGATGTAATTTTTTTCATTTTAATTTCTCCTTTTTTTAATTTATTGTTGGGTTATTTTTGAAAACCTTTCAAGAATTACTGCTATTTCTGCTCTTGTGGTGTTATCTTTAGGGTTAATTGTGTTTTGCGCTTTACCGCTTATAATACCCATTCTTGTGGCAAACTCAATAGCTGAAACAGCATATTCTGAAATTTCCGAGGCGTCATCAAACAAGGCTATAGTTGCATCTTCTACATTATTTGTGTCTAGTCCTTTATACTTGGCATAAAGGTATAAAACAGATGCAACTTCTTCTCTTGTGATAGCTGTATCAGGCAAGAAACCCTTGTCTTCTTCATATACAAGCTTCGTTTCTAATGCCCATTCTAATGCATCATCATACCAGTTACTCTGATTATTTTCAGAACCTTCTTCCATGCCAGGCTTACCTTCCATATTCCATAGTATTTGCAAAAATTCTGCCCAGGTAATTTTGTAATCTGGGTTAAAGAATTTGTTTTCGTCACCCTGCATAAGTTTGTTTTTCAAGCAGAAAGCAACACCATCGTGATACCAAGTATATGGTGGCAAATCTGAGCTTTCAGCCTGCCAGTAAGGTACCAAAGCAACTGTAAGGTTATCAAGCCAGGTATTACCATTAGCACGCTTAATTTCCAAAGTATTTATAACCATGCTACGGATACGTTGGCGCACCGATGGATTTTCCGGTTGCATAACAGTTCCCACAGCACTAACCACATAATACTTGCCGTTTTCACTTCCAAGATACATCATTTCGTGACCGCTAAAGTACAAAACTGAACCCGCAGGCAAAGCTTCCATAACTGATATTCGTTCTTAACGGCACATATCTTTCATATCAATCTTCGCCATCGGCATAGCAGATTGCAATGTTGTATTTCGTGCAAGCTCAAGGCCGAAACATTTATAAATATTTCTTATATATCCCGAGCAATCGTCTGAATTAAGCCAATTTCCCCAGCCATAGGTATTACCCAATGCTTCCAAGGCAACCGATACAATATTATTCTTTGTCATTGGCAAATATCCGATATTTACCTTTTCATTTTCAGGGATAAGTGTGAGTTTTTTTGTGTAGCTTCCATCCGGATTTCTCACAGGCATATACACAACATAATTCTGGTATGCAGAACGATTATCTATAAGTTCGTTAGGATTTTCAACATCTGCCAGCTCAAGAACTGTGCCCATTGTCATCAATACCTCTGATGTTTCCCTGCCTGTCACCGACATTTCTGTATATACTTCATCCCCATACACAACAAGCACCTTTTCCTTTGGAATATCCCAAGCGGAAAGCCATTCTTCTTTATCTTTGCAAATTGCCACATCCTCAGCAGGTACCCAGCCGGAACAGCAAACACTCTTTGCCAGATAAAATTTTCTGTCTTTTGAAACAGATGTTATCACAAGTGGCTCGTTCACTCTTACGCTTGCAAGATACTGATAGTTACATTCAGGGTCCTTTGGATCATCCCAAATCGCTGTGTCTGACGGGAATGTGTGCAAATTTGTTCTTCTAGTTGCAACACCGTATTTAACTTCATATTTTTCCTTGCGCTGAAGATTCTGTGTGTTGTTTATCATTTTATTAAATTCAGCTTCTTTAGCTTTTTTATCGCTTTCAAGATAAGTCCAGCCAAGATAATAGTCAGCATCTGCTTTAGATGAAGTGCGTAACGCTTTATTTAATTCAATGGTGTTAACAACTTCCGGCTGATTTTTTAAATCATACATATATGTTTCCTTTGTGGAAATTGTAAGGGTATTTTGCGCTTCAATCTCCTCTTGGGTCATCAGTAACTCATCCTCATCTGTCCAGAAATCAGCGTGAGACATTTCGCTCCTTACATCAGGCAGATACTTTATATTTTCTGACATCACATTATGGGTCAT
>JAFUJN010000149.1 GCA_017468095.1 Clostridia bacterium | reverse complement strand
TCTTTAATGCCCACTATTTTATCAGGGATTTCCATATCAAAGTTAAGCTTCTTTATAGCATCAATAAACTTTTCTGCGCCGTCTTTGGCTGACTCCCTGCCATTGCAAACGCCGGCAGCTATTCCAAGTTTATGAAGCTTTTTGTATGCGCTTTTACCATAACACTCAAGCATATACGGCATAATTATAGCATTAGCAAGTCCGTGTGGAGTGCCATACTGACCACCAAGAGAATGGGCAACAGCGTGGATGTAGCCAACATAGGATTTTGAAAACGCTATGCCTGCCTTGTACGCTGCATGAAGCATATTTTCTCTTGCAATATGGTTTTTTCCGTCGCTATATGCCACTTTTACATTTTCAAAAACAAGCTTTGTTGCTTCCAGTGCAAGACGCCTTGTTTCTTTTGTTGTTGAGCGGCCAATGTACGCTTCCACGGCGTGTGTAAGAGCATCCATTCCGGTAGTAGATGTTAATTTTTGTGGCAATGAATATGTCAGCTTTGCATCAAGCACAGCATAATGCGGGATAAGCGGAAAGCTCATAAGCGCATATTTGTGATGCTTTTCGCTATCAGTTATGATTGATGCAAGAGTTACTTCGCTACCTGTTCCTGCAGTAGTTGGAATAGCAATAAAAGTCGGCAATTTGCGAAGTACACGAAGAATGCCCTTCATTTGACCTACCGTTCTCTTTGGATAAGCAATTCTTGCGCCAACTGCCTTTGCGCAATCCATAGAAGAACCGCCACCGATTGCAATTAAACCGTCGCAGTTATTCGATTTGTAAAATGTGAGAGCCTCTTCCACATTATGTACTGTAGGATTAGGCTGGGTTTTATCATATATTGTGTACTGCACATTACTTCCCTTTAATGCTTCTTCAAGAGGAGCAACAAGGCCATTATTTACAATACCGCTATCTGTAACAATAAGCACAGACTTTATATTCTTTTTGTTTAGCACATTACCAATCTCTGCGCAGGAATTGATGATTTTTGGTTCCCTATACGGAAGAATTGGCAATGCAATACGAAATGCCGTTTGGAATACACGGCAAAATACTGATTTTGCAAAAAACATAATAGATTTCCTTTCTGTTCTTCTTGTGTGTGCTCTATAATTTTAAACTTTCAGCACACTGTGTGCTGAAATGATTTTACCACATTTTTCTAAAAAAGTCAATATAGCTTGCTGATTTAGTTCGCCATCAAGCGAATTTAACTGAATGTTTAGATGCTACTCAAAATCAACATTAAAACAAATTTTAAAATATTGTTTTACGCAGCAAAACTTCCATAATTATTCATCAGCGTAGCGGCTTCATCATTCATTTTTCATTAAAAAATCCGGCCGCAAAAAATGAATAATGAATATTGAATAATGAAAAATGAATAAGACAAAACAAAAATCCTATCTTTCGACAGGATTTTTATTTTGGCACTCCCGACCGGAATCGAACCGATGACTAACCCTTAGGAGGGGCTTGTAATATCCTCTTTACTACGGGAGCAAATATGTTTTAACAACTAAAATATATTGTAATTTATTATAAAACTTTTGTCAAGAAAAAATGCTCAAATAATGGAAATGACATATTTTAAAATTTTGCGGAAATGCTATAAAATGTAGTTTTATGTTGAAAGAGGATTTTTTATGTTAAAAAAGTTAATTGCTTTTATTATATGCTTCTCCGTAATTCCTGTTCCCTGCCATGCATTTTATATAAGTGGCAAGGCAAGCATTGTAATTTGTGCCGACACAAATCAGGTTTTATACGGTGAAAATCAACACAAGAAAATGGGTATAGCCAGTACCACAAAGATTCTGACC
>JAFUJN010000148.1 GCA_017468095.1 Clostridia bacterium | reverse complement strand
TGTCCGAAACCGATATTGCCACAAGTTCATTCGGTCAGGGTTTCTCTGTTACACCGATGCAACTAATCACAGCGATTTCTTCTGTTATAAACGGCGGAAACCTTATGAAACCGCAGATTGTTAAAGAAATCAGAAACCGAATCGGAATTGTTAAGAGCTTCTATCCTGAAGTTGTAAACCGCGTAATTTCAGCGGAAACATCCGCAACAATGCGAAATATTTTGGAAAGCGTTGTTAATGACCCAAAAGGTACAGGTAAAAACGCATACATCAAAGGCTACCGCGTAGGCGGAAAGACAGGAACATCAGAAAAAGGCCGTAACAACAATAAGCGTATCGCATCCTTTGTTGGCTTTGCGCCTGCTGATGACCCACAGCTTATTTGCCTTGTAATGTTTGACGAACCGCAGGTTGCAAACAAATACGGCGGAACTATTGCAGCACCTGTAGTTGGCTCAATATTAGAAGAATCTCTTGAATATATGGGCGTTGAAAGACAGTACACCGAAGAAGAGGCAATGTCTGTTTCGGTGGCAGTTCCTGATCTTCGTGAACAATCGGTAACTGTTGCAAAGGAAAGCATAGACTCAAAGCGACTTAACATAAAGGTTGTAGGTAGTGGCGACACAGTTGTTGACCAGCTTCCAAAACCTGGTATGACTATAGGCGAAAACTCAACTATAATCGTATATACAGAAGCTCGTGACGAAAACAAGAAGGTATCTGTGCCGGATGTTACAGGACTTACAGTAGCTCAAGCAAAGAAGCGTATTGTAGATGCAGGCCTGAACTTCGAGATCGCAGGTGCAGGCCTTACAGGAACAGACGGTGCTTATGCATTCAAGCAGAGCATAGCACCTGGAACACAGGTGGAACCGGCTACCGTTATAAGTGTTGAGTTCAGACACGCGTCATCAGACTAATATAAGCGAAAAACAGGGCGAACCTTTGTTCGCCCGGCTTTGCTTTAATGAAATAAATAAAATCAGGGAAATAAAAAGGATTTTGGTATGTTAGCAAGTAAACTTTTTGGCGAAAAGTGGATATGGCCTGACGTGGAAGCAGGGGACATCACCATTGACTCACGAAGTGTAGGAAATGGCAGTGTTTTTGTTGCTATTCGCGGAGCAAATGTTGATGGTCATAGCTATGCCAAAATGGCGGAAGATGCAGGTGCAATTTGCGTTGTGGCAGAAGAACATCTTTCTCTTAATATACCTTGCATAGTGTATCCTGACACAAAAATCGCCCTTGCCCAAATTGCATCAACATTCTATGAAAAACCTGAAGAAAAGCTTCACTTGGTGGGCATAACAGGAACAAACGGCAAGACTTCGGTCAGCTATTTTATAAAGAAAATCCTTGAAACGCAAGGTAAAAAGGTTGGAATTATCGGCACTAATGAGATTTTGGTGGGCGATAAAGACGTTGGAATAAAGTCATCAACGCCAACAACCCCGAACTCATTGGAGCTTAGAAAAATATTTGCGAAAATGCTGGAAATGGGCGCAGAATACGTGGTTATGGAAGTTTCTTCTCATGCCCTTGACCTACACAGGGTAGAGGGCCTTACCTATGATGTAGGCGTTTTCACTAATCTTACTCGCGACCATCTTGATTATCACAAAACTATGGAAAACTATTTCCTTTCGAAGAAAAAGCTGTTTGATATTTCAAAGGTGGGCGTTATAAACCAGGACGACGAATACGGAAACAGAATTTTAGAGGAAGATAAAAACAATAAAATAAGCGTTGGAACAGCGGGTGCTGACCTTTTAGCAAAGGACATTGAAATCGACGAAAAAGGCGTTAAATTCAACGTGGCATATAAGGGGAATGAATACCCTGTAGCGCTTCCTGTATCGGGAATGTTCAGCGTGTATAACGGACTTTGTGCCTTTGGCGGTGCTGTTTCTCTTGGAATTGATCCACAGGATGTTGCCGATGGCCTTTCTAAAGCAGAGGGCGTTTGCGGAAGACTTGAAAGAGTTGATGTAAGCACCGATTACTCGGTTATTATAGACTATGCGCACACACCTGACGGGCTGGAAAATGTATTATCCGCAGTAAATTCCTTTAAAAAGGGAAGATGCATTGCGGTTTTCGGCTGTGGCGGTGACAGGGATGCCACAAAGCGTCCTATAATGGGTGAAATCGGCACAAGGATGGCGGATATTGCCATAATAACATCGGATAACCCAAGGTGCGAAGACCCGAAAAAGATAATAGAAGATATTACTTCGGGTGCAATAGACGGCAAATATACAGTAGTTGAAAACAGAAAAGAGGCTATAAAATATGCCCTTTCACTTGCCCAAAAAGACGATATTGTCCTGCTACTTGGAAAAGGACAGGAGACCTATCAGATAATCGGCAAGGAAAAAGTACACTTTGACGAAAGGGAAATTGTAAAAGAAATTTTGGGAGAATAGATTAGAATGCAGAGACTTAATGTAAAAGACATTTTGACCGCAACAGGCGGAACACTTGTTTGCGGAATGGAGGATTTTGAAATCTCCGAAATTGTAACAGATTCAAGAAAGGCAGGCGCAAATATGTTGTTTGTGCCTATTGTCGGCGACAACAACGACGGGCACGACTTTATTGGCAGTGCCTTTGAAAATGGTGCCGAAACGGTGGTAACACATCGCGACATTCCTGCCATGGCAGGCAAAAACATTATTCGCGTAAGAGATACTCGCATTGCATTCGGCGATATTGCGCGTTATTATAAAGAAAAGTATAATCTCCCAACAGTTGCAATTACAGGAAGCGTTGGCAAAACCACAACAAAGGATATGATTTCGGCAGTTCTTGCCATGAAATATAACACCTTAAAAACACAGGGTAATTTTAATAATGATATCGGACTTCCAATAACAATTTTCCGCCTTGAGAAAAAGCACGAAGCGGCTGTGCTTGAAATCGGTATGTCACATATGGGTGAAATCAGGTACTTAGCATCAATCGCGAAGCCTGATGTTGCGGTTATAACAAATATCGGTATGTCACATATTGAAAACCTTGGCTCACAGGAGAATATCTATTATTCAAAATTGCAGATTTGCGACTTTATGAATAAGGATGGGCTTTTGGTGGTAAACGGCGACGATAAATATCTGACACGCCACTTTGACAGATGCAAAGTTGTAACCTGCGGTATTGAGAACAAAAACTGCGACTTGGTTGCAGAAAACATAAAAAATCTTGGCATTGACGGAACAAAATTCACCGTAAAAGTTGACGGCGAAAACCACGAAGTTTATGTAAAAATTCCTGGTGTTCATAATGTATATAATGCACTTATTGCAATAGCAGTAGGTCGCCATTATAACATCCCGATGAAAGATATAATTGATGGTATCCGTGAATTCTTATTAACAAGTATGCGAATGGAAATCAGGGATTTTGGCGGTGTTACAGTTATAAACGATTGCTACAACGCATCTCCTGATTCAATGCGTGCAGCCCTTAGCGTTTTGCACGATATGAAAGCAAAGCGTAAGATTGCGGTTTTGGGCGATGTTCTTGAAATGGGAACCTTTGCGGAAAAAGCACTTTACGAAGTGGGACTTTCCATTGAAGATACGGATATGCTTATAACTGTTGGCGACAACTCAAGATTTATAGCCCGTGGCGCAAGCTTTGCAGGTATTAAAAACACAAAGAGCTTTAAGACAAACAAGGAAGCCATTGACCTTTTAAAAGAATATTTAAAACAAGGTGATGCGGTTTTGGTTAAGGCATCCCGTGGAATGAGATTTGAACAGATAGTGGATGCACTAAAGAAATAAAGGAGCGTTAATATGCTAAATACATTTTTGGCACTTATCGAAGAAACATCGGGCAGTATGTGGTATTTTATATTGCCGATGGTAATTGCATTTTTGGTAACAGCTGTTTTAGGGCCTGTGGTAATTCCTTGGCTTACAAAACTAAAATTTGGTCAGGAAATTCTTGAAATCGGACCAAACTGGCACAAAAATAAGGCAGGCACACCAACAATGGGCGGAATGATGTTTATTGCAGGCGTTTTGGTGTCTGTGGTGGCAGCATTAGTTGCAAAATTTGATATACGCCTTTTAATGATGCTGTTAATCGCTATGGGATTTGGTTTAATCGGCTTTGTTGACGATTATGTAAAGGTAGTTAAAAAACGAAATCTTGGCCTAACTGCAAAACAGAAGTTCTTGCTTCAGGCGATTTTGTCGGTTATATACATTTTGGTTTTAAAGGAAACAGGAAACTTAAACACAGAAATTATTATTCCATTTGTAAAAACAACTATCTCACTTCCGTGGTGGCTATACATAGTATTCATTCTGTTTGTGGTAACAGGAACAGTAAATGCGGTTAACCTGACCGACGGAATTGACGGTCTTGCAACAAGCATAACAGTGGTTGTGGCATTATTTTTCGGTATTGCAGCAAGCCTTTTCAAAAGCACAGGTGAAAGCATTTTTGCAATGGCACTTTTGGGCGGATGCCTTGGATTTTTGATGTTTAATAAGCATCCTGCAAAGGTGTTTATGGGTGACACAGGCTCACTATTTTTGGGCGGTGCAATCTCAGTTATGGCAGTAGGACTTGGTATGCCGCTTATTCTTATAATCTGCGGATTTGTATATCTTTTTGAAACATTGTCAGTTATAATGCAGGTTGCATCCTTTAAGCTAACAGGAAAGCGTATATTCAAAATGTCACCTATACATCATCATTTTGAAATGTGTGGTTGGCGTGAGGTAAAGATAGTATCGGTATTCACTTTAGTCACCGTGGTTTTGTGCGTAATTTCTGTGCTGGCAATTATGCCTGTTTGTGGCTTTTAAGTGACCTTGAAAGGAAGATAAAAGATGGTAAGGGATTTTAATTCAGGAAAATCCACACAAAAGAGAAATACGGCATCAGGGAAAAGAACTACCAGCCAAAGTGTTCGAAAAGTAAAACCTGTTCAGCCTGTTAAAAAGGCAAGCACGTCTGCAAATCGTGGCGGGAAAAAGCCTATAAAGAAAAAGAAAAACGGAATACTGGCAAATCTTCTTTACTCAAACAGAACTCCAGGTGAAATGGACTATACATTCCTGCTTTTAGTGGGCGTTTTGGTGGCGTTTGGTCTTATTATGCTACTTTCAGCATCAACACCAACTGCAAATGTAAAGTTCGGCAGAAGTTATCACTTCTTCCTTCGTCAGTTCTTGTTTGTAATGCTTGGAACAGGTGCAATGTTTGCATTGGCGCATATTGACTACAGAAATTTAAAACCGTATGCAAGGGTTTTTATGGTTATATGTATCGGCCTTTTGGTGCTTGTGTTCTTGCCGGGTATCGGCGTTTCGCATAACGGCTCAAGGCGATGGATAAACCTTGGCTTTATGGAACTTCAGCCATCGGAAATTATGAAGGTTTCCATTGCCATGTTCTTTGCAGCATTGATTGAAGATAAAAAATATGACATAAGAACAAATAAAGGCCTTGGCCAGTACATTGTATGGATTGGTATTGTGGCGGTGCTGTTGCTTGCAGAAACTCACCTTTCAGGAACTATAGTTATCTGCGGTATCGCACTTTGCGTGCTTTTGGTAGGCGGTGCCAATGCAGGACTTATAATAGGCGGCGGTGGACTTGCCGGTGTGGCACTTGTTGGAGTTGTTGCGGCAGTAAACCCTGCCCGAATGGCAAGACTTACAAGCTTTTTAAACCCGTTTACCGATATGCAAGGAACAGGATACCAGACAGCACAGGCGGTTTATGCCATTGGCTCAGGCGGTATCTTTGGAAAAGGCCTTGGGGAAAGCGTACAAAAGTTTTCTTATCTTCCGGAGCCGTATAACGACTTTATCTTTGCGGTTATCTGCGAAGAGCTTGGACTTATCGGCGCTATAATGATAATCGGACTATTCATAGGACTTATAATCCGTGGCATAAAAATTGCTATGGAAGCAGAAGATGTTTTTGGCTCACTAACTGTTGTTGGAATTATGGCGCAGGTTGCAATCCAGACTATATTAAACATAGGCGTTGCAACTGCATCCATTCCAAACACAGGCGTATCCCTGCCGTTTTTCAGCTACGGCGGTACGGCGATTATGATACTTCTTGCAGAAATGGGAATAGTTTTAAGCGTTTCGAGATTTTCCTCGAAAAATAAATAAAAGGACAGGTAATTTATGAGAGTTTTGTTTGCAGGTGGCGGTACTGCAGGGCATATCAACCCTGCCATTTCCATAGCTGATTACATCAAGTCAAAGGAAGAGGATTTTGAGGCGCTGTTCATCGGTACCGAAAGAGGTCTTGAAAAGAAACTTGTTCCGGCATCAGGCTATAAAATCAAGTATATTGACATCCGTGGATTTGACCGAAAAAACCTTTTAAAAAATGTTTCGGTAGTAATGAAGCTTATAAAATCAAGGCTTGACTGCCAGAAGATTATCCGCGATTTCAAACCGGATTTTGTGGTATTAACCGGCGGGTATGTGTCCGGCCCTGTTGCTATGGCGGCAAAAAAAGCAGGAATACCTGCACTAATACACGAACAGAATGTTTACCCTGGCCTTACCGTAAAAGGCGCTGAAAAATATGTGAATTACGTGGCTTTAAGCTTCGAAGAGAGCATAGAGCAAATGAAAGACAAAAGCAAGTGCGTTGTTACAGGAAACCCTGTAAGATGCGAAATCTTATCTGCAGATAAGGAATCAGCAAGATGCGAGCTTGGTCTTTCCGATAAGCCTTTTGTCCTTGTTTTCGGCGGAAGCCTTGGGGCACAGAAAATAAACGAAACAATGATAGGCGTGTTGAAAAAGGCAGCAAGTGAGAGAAAGTTCAACATTCTTTTTGCAACAGGCGACAGAAACTATCAGGAAGTTGTAGCAAAACTTAATGAAGAAAAAGTTACTACAGACGATGAAATAAAGGTTGTGCCATATATCAATAATATGAGTACTGTTATGGCAGCAGCGGACCTTGTTGTTTCAAGAGCAGGCGCTATTACAGTTTCAGAAATTGCGGCGCTTGGAAAACCATCAATTCTTATTCCGTCACCAAATGTTGTAAGAAACCATCAGGAACAGAATGCAAGGGAATTTGAACGAAATGAAGCGGCGGTTGTTATCGTGGAAAGCGAACTTTCAGCTGAAAGCCTGTATGAAAAAATCATCGGGCTTACAGGCGATAAAGCAGGGCTTAACCAAATGAGCAAGAACG
>JAFUJN010000147.1 GCA_017468095.1 Clostridia bacterium | reverse complement strand
TGACAATATGGCAATTAAAACATATTCAAGAAAAAAGAATGGAAACTTGAAGTTGTCTGCAAATTTCAAAGTAAAAGAGTTTGCTTGCAAGGACGGCAGTGATTACATACTGATAGACACCGTGCTTGTTGAGTTTTTACAAAAAATAAGAGACCATTTCGGGAAGTCTGTAACAATAAATTCTGCATACAGAAACGCTACTTATAATAGAAAGATAGGCGGAGTTTCTAACAGCCAACATGTCAAGGGAACTGCGGCGGATATTATGGTAAAAGGTGTGAAGCCTGAAGATGTGGCAAAGTATGCCGAATACATAATGCCGGATAAAGGCGGTATCGGTTTATACGGGACTTTTGTACACGTGGATACAAGAGCCAAACGTTCACGTTGGACAAACTATGGCAAGGAAAAGAGTGTGGCAGGTTTCCCTGGCTATGTAAATCCTGATGTTCCTGAATCTGCAAAATACTATATTGAGGGTAGCACTCACGTAATAGAGATTGACCCAAGAAATATTTGGGCGGTGGAAACACAGTGCAAGACCAACAAAGTCAAATATAATAACTTTGTCAATTCTGTATTCTTTATGCCTCAAGCAAACGGAGTTATGTACCCGCAAGGTATTATGGTAAATGCAGGAGCGGTTGTGTGTAACAATCCAACACACGGAAAGCCTGTTGCGACATTGATTGTGCATGGAGCGGATGATGTGGAAATGAAATATGTTTCAGACATAACAAAGGAAAAGAACGTGTGGTTTGCGGTATCAGGCTTTGGCATATATCCAAACATAACAGCTCTGGAAGAAGGTTTCACAGGGAAATTCACAGACGTGCTTAGAATTACAAACAGACCCATTATAGGATACAGAAAGAGCGACAATAAAATTGTTATTGCGGTAAGAGCCAACACGAGTGCTACAAGAGCACAGCAGACGGCGAAGAACCTGAAGCTTGACTTTGCAATCAGCCTTGATGCTGGCGGAAGTACCACATTAAAGGTTGGCGGAAAGTATAAGTTTAAAGGTGACGGAAGAAAAATTTACGGCGGATTGATTTGGAACTAATGAAAGGAGACTATTATGGAGAGTTTAGAGTTTTTGCAGGAATTATACATACCTATTGTTATGGCTGTGTGCTTGATAGCAGGGTACATAATGAAGCATTGGATAAAAGATGTTGATAATCGCATCATTCCTACTGTGCTTGCAGTTTTGGGAGCGGTATGTGCTTGTGTAAATGCATGGGATATTTCGCTTGAGCTTATTATTGCAGGTGCAATGACAGGCCTTGCAAGCACAGGAGCGCACCAGGCGTTTAAACAATGGATTGAAAAAAGTAATATAGAAAGTACACTATAAAAAAGGACGGATAAAATCCGTCCTTTTTTGCCTTTTAAACTTAATTTTTAAGATTTCTCAATTTTCTCGTAAATTTTTCGCATTTTTCTTGGCAAGCAACAATAGTACTTACTGCAGATAAAAAAGCAGATGAGGCTTTTTTTCGCATGGAAATAGATTTTCCGGAATGGGATATGGATTCTTATGTTATGATGCCGGCGTGTGCCTATAACGGCAACCGTTATAAACGTGACAACCGCCCTTATCCGCCAATGTATAAAAAGGACGAGACGGGTATTGATTGCGATGTGCTTATGACTGATGTTCCTGCGCTTAATCCTGACGGTAGCGGTGAGATTCAGGTAACATCGGGGGATATGGCAACTCCTTGCGTAGGCATTTATAATCGCGAAAAGAAGCAGGGTTTCCTGCTGTTTTGTGAACAGGAAGTAAAGGGCAAAAATATCGGCTTTACATTAAAGGCAGGTAAGCTGGCGATTTCATACCCTGCAAGCCGTACCGATTTTTATAGGTTTTGGTTCTTCAAGTCCCAGCATATTGAAGCTGACAAGGGAATCCCTGTGGAAAATGGTGAAGAAGTAAGCTCAAAATATAAGATTGTCACTTTCCCGTGCGACTCAATGGCTTGTTTTTATGATAACTTCTTCAAATTGCGAAAGTCAGTTATGAGTGACGAAAGGGCACCTTCTTTATATACCCGTGAGCTTTGGGACTTGATGGAAAAACACTTTAACGAAGAAAATTACAGCGGCGAGTATTATGCCGAAGTCTCAAAGATATGGCAATGTGGCTGGGTAGGCGGCGGAATGTCAAATTATGCTTTGCTTAAACTTGGAAATGATATATCAAAAGAACGTGCCATAAAAACCATAGACTATATGACAAGTCATCAAGCAAATAGCGGGTTTTACTATGGCAGGGTTGAAAACGGCGAAATACAAGACGACAGTAATAATACTGAAGGAATGGAGAATATACACCTTTTAAGAAAAAGTGCAGATGGACTTTATTTTCTTTTTAAAAACTTCTCTATAACAGAAGTTAAGAATGAATGGAAAGAAAGTGCAAAAAGGTGTGCTGATGCATTTTGCAAGCTATTTGAAACCTATGGAAGAATAGGCCAGTTTGCAAATGTTGAAACAGGCGAGTTGGTGGTTGGAAATAGTAATTCAGCAGCCATCGTGTCAGCAGCGCTTGCAAAAGCTTACGAGTTTTTTTGCGAAGAAAAGTATTTGCATTTTGCGAAAAAGATTTTGGAATATCACTATAAAATGTTTGAAGATACAGGCGTAACCAATGGCGGACCGGGTGAAATTATGGGTGCGCCGGACAGCGAAAGTGCCTTTGGACTTTTAGAAAGCTGTGTCATTCTTTATGAAATCACAAAAGACGAAAAATGGCTTAAATATGCAGAAACCGTGGCAAAGTACTGCTCTTCTTGGGTAGTTACTTATAGCTACAAATTCCCTGAAACAAGCGAATTTGGAAGATTAGGAATTAACACAGTTGGAAGCGTGTTTGCAAATGTTCAGAATAAGCATTCCGCACCTGGCATTTGCACATTATCGGGTGACAGTATTTTGAAGCTCTACAGATACACAAAAAATGAAGAATATCTTGAGCTTATAAAAGATATCGCATATTTTATACCGCAATGTGTTTCAACTAGTGAGCGTCCTATTCTGACTTGGCACAATCCGCAAAGAATTTTGCCACCAGGTTTTATAAATGAGCGTGTTAATATGAGCGACTGGGAAGGCAAAGACAAAATAGGTGGCGTTTTTGGTTTATCGTGTTGGCCTGAAACAAGCCTGATTCTATCCTTTGCAGAACTTGTAGGCCAAGAAGAATTTAATTAACAATAAAAAAAGACAGGTTAACCTGTCTTTTTTTTTTAATTCATAGTATTTTGATGCTCTGTATAAGTTTCAGTAAATATATGGCTTCCGTCATTTTTTGTGGTATCGGTGTGATAATAAAGGAAGTTGTGACTGGCTGGTGTTACTGCTGCCTTTATTGACTTAATACCAGGAGAGCATATAGGCCCTATAGGAAGACAATTATATCTGTAAGTGTGATAAGGTGAATTAATTTCCAAATCCTTGAAGAAAACACGCTCAACG
>JAFUJN010000146.1 GCA_017468095.1 Clostridia bacterium | reverse complement strand
CTCCTGCTATGTATGAATATCCTTTTTTCTTAAGGTCTTTCTCTATTTCCCACATTTTTTCCTGTCTTAATTTTTCTTCTTCCGCAGTTAATTTAGGCATTTTTAAATCTCCTTAAATTTTTTTATAAATATTATATCATTTTTTCAAAAAATATGCTATAATAAATTTGTATTTTGTTTTGTTTTATTTTACGGAGGTTTTTTTATATGTATATGCGAGAGGTTGATGACCCTGTTACAATACAATATATAATTCTTTTTACTTTGGTAAAAGCGGATAGAAAGGTTACTCATTCACAGCTAACCTGCCTGACCCTTGATAAGTGCAACATAAATTTTGCCAACTTCCAGATTGCCCTTGATAACCTTGTGCAAATTGGATATGTGCAAATTCTTGAAAACAATATCGATGAGAATATGCCAATCTATGCCCTTACCGATAAAGGCAGAGAGGCAAACTCATTTTTTGCACATCAGATTCCTGTATATATCAGGGAACAGATCGAGGGGCATATTGAGCCGTTTTTTAGAGAAGAGAAACTTAAAAAGAGCGTTAAGGCAAAACTCGTACCGCTAAATGAGAATGAGTATAACGTTGAGCTTGGGCTTTATGAAAGCATATCACCTTTAATGGAGCTTTCCTTTTATGCAGGCTCACGCCAAACTGCAGCTGGCATAATCCGCAACTTCAAGGCAAATCCTGAAAAGGTGTATGGTGAAATACTCGCCTCTATCTTAGGCGATGAAGAATAAAGAAAGGATATGAAGAAAATGGAAAATCTTACAAATATTAAATACATTGGCGTAAACGACCATAAAATTGACCTTTTTGAAGGTCAGTACCCAGTCCCAAACGGTATGTCATATAACTCTTATGCGGTTATAGATGAAAAGATTGCGATTTTTGATACAGTAGACAAGAACTTTGGCGATGAGTGGTTTTCGAATTTGAAAAACGCCTTAGATGGCAGAACTCCTGACTTTTTAATCGTTCAGCACATGGAGCCTGACCACTCTGCAAACATTCATAACTTTGCAGAAAAATACCCTGATGCAAAAATCGTAGCATCAGGCAAGGCTTTTGATATGATGAAGAACTTTTTCGGCACAGATTACGAGGATAAGCGCATAGTTGTAAAAGAAGGCGATACCCTTTCTCTTGGAAGCCGTACACTTACCTTTGTAACCGCACCTATGGTGCATTGGCCGGAAGTTATCGTTACCTATGACGATTTGGATAAGGTTTTATTCTCTGCCGATGCATTCGGAAAATTCGGAGCACTCGATATAGAAGAAGATTGGGCTTGTGAGGCAAGAAGATACTACTTTGGTATCGTTGGAAAGTTTGGTGCACAGGCACAAGCACTTCTTAAAAAGGCATCAGTCCTTGAAATAAATGCAATTTTGCCACTTCACGGCCCTGCATTATTTGAGAATTTGGGATATTACCTTGACCTTTATAACACCTGGACAAGTTACACTCCAGAAGCTGATGGCGTAACAATAGCTTACACTTCTGTTTACGGAAATACAAAGAATGCAGTTGAAATTTTAGAAAAGATGCTAAAGGAAAAAGGTGTAAAGGTTTCAGTTTTTGACCTGGCTCGTGACGATATGTCAGAAGCGGTTGAAGATGCATTCCGCTATTCAAAGCTTGTACTTGCAACCACAACTTATAACGGCGGTATCTTCCCGTTTATGGATACTTTCCTTACTCATTTAGCAGAGCATAGCTATCAAAACAGAACTGTTGCATTTATTGAAAACGGAAGCTGGGCACCAATGGCCTGCAAAAATATGATGGCAAAGCTTGAAAAGTGCAAGAATATGACCCTTTGCGAAAATACAGTTAAGATTTTATCCAGCGTGGATGATGAAAATATGAAACAATTACAAGCTTTGGTAAACGAGCTTGCATAAAACAAAAAGCAGAACGAAAATTCGTTCTGCTTTTTTTATTCTCCTACTTGAACCATAAAATAGTTTGCACCTTTTTCGATTGTAAAGGTGTCCTTATATTCAAGGTTTAGTCTTTCTTTGTTCCTCTGTTCAAATTGTTCCTTTGTAGGCGTTTTTCCATCAGGAATTTCAGGCATCCCTTCAGGTCTTTCCTGACCATCAGGCATCTTTGGTCGCTCTGTAGGTATTGGCATTTCACCCATTGGTGGTCTTTCTACATTTGGCATATTTTCCATTGGAGGTCTTTCACCCTCCGGTGGCTCAGGCATTCCTTCCATTCTTTCACCCATAGGCATTCTGCCGCCCATTCCCATATTGCCTTCCTGTTTTGCCACCTTAAGTCTTGTATCACCAAGCCATAGGCTGTATTCACCGTCGGTCAGCTTGTCGCTTGAAATTACAAGGTTAGTGAAATTGTTTTCAGGAGTGTAGG
>JAFUJN010000145.1 GCA_017468095.1 Clostridia bacterium | reverse complement strand
GAAGAAAAGCTTTATAACACTTGGGTGGAGAAGGGATATTTCCATGCGCAGCCGGATTCTAAAAAAGAACCGTTCACAATCGTTATCCCACCCCCAAACGTTACAGGCCAGCTTCATATGGGCCACGCTCTCGATGAAACTTTGCAGGATATTTTAATCAGATATAAGAGAATGCAGGGCTTTAACGCTCTTTGGGTTCCTGGAACTGACCACGCTGGTATCGCAACCCAGATTAAGGTTGAGGAAAATCTTCTTGTTAACGAAAACCTTACACGTTACGATTTGGGACGTGAAAAGTTCTTGGAGCGTGTTTGGGAATGGAAAAACCTTTACGGAGACAGAATTATTAACCAGCTTAAGAAAATCGGTTCTTCATGTGACTGGGACAGAGAACGTTTTACTATGGACGAAGGCTGTTCAAAAGCTGTTCGTGAAGTATTCGTTAACCTTTATAATAAGGGACTTATCTATCAGGGTTCAAAGATTATCAACTGGTGTCCGCACTGTATAACTGCTCTTTCTGATGCAGAAGTTGAGCACGAAGAACAGGCAGGACATTTCTGGCACATCAAGTATCCTTTAAAAGTTTATGATCAGTTTGTTGTTATCGCAAAAACACGTCCTGAAACACTTTTCGGTGATACTGCCGTTGCTGTTAACCCAGAAGATGAAAGATATAAGGATTTAGTTGGAAAGACATTGCTTCTTCCATTAACTGACCGTGAAATCCCTGTAATTGCCGACGAATATGTTGACAAAGAGTTCGGTACAGGTTGCGTTAAGATTACACCTGCTCACGACCCTAACGACTTTGAAGTTGGTATGCGTCATAACTTAGAGCAGATTAAGGTTATGAACGATGACGCTACAATGAACAAGTATGCAGGCAAATATGAGGGCATGGACAGATACGAATGCCGAAAGGCTATGATTGAAGACCTTACCGAAATGGGTCTTTTGGTTAAGATTGAAGACCACTCTCACAATGTTGGTACATGCTATCGTTGCGGAACTACTGTTGAGCCAATCATTTCAAAGCAGTGGTTCGTTAAGATGAAACCTTTGGCAGAGCCTGCAATTAAGGCAGTTAAAGACGGCGATGTTCAGTTTGTTCCGGAGCGTTTCTCTAAAACATATATGAACTGGATGGAAAACGTATTTGACTGGTGTATTTCCCGTCAGCTATGGTGGGGTCACAGAATTCCAGCGTTCTATTGCGAAGACTGTGGCGAGACAACAGTTTCAAAGGAAGACATTACAGTATGTCCAAAATGTGGCGGAAAGGTTAAGCAGGATGAAGACGTTTTAGATACCTGGTTCTCATCAGCTCTATGGCCATTCTCAACACTTGGCTGGCCCGAAAAGACCGCTGACCTTGACTACTTCTTCCCTACAAGCGTACTTGTAACCGGATATGACATTATCTTCTTCTGGGTAGCAAGAATGATTTTCTCATCCTTAGAGCATACAGGAAAAGAACCATTTAAGCACGTATTCATTCACGGTTTGGTTCGTGACTCACAAGGAAGAAAGATGTCAAAGTCACTTGGTAACGGTATTGACCCGCTTGAAATTATTAGCCAGTACGGTGCTGACGCTCTTCGCTTTACGCTAGCTACAGGTAATGCGCCTGGTAACGATATGCGTTTCTATATGGAAAGAGTTGAGGCAAGCCGTAACTTTGCAAACAAGATTTGGAACGCATCAAGATTTACTCTAATGAATCTTGATATTACAGAGTGTAAACTTCCTGATTCTGCTAAGCTTGAGCTTGAAGATAAGTGGATTTTATCAAAGTACAACCGAGTTGTGAAAGAGGTTACAGAAAACCTTGACAACTTCGAGCTTGGCGTTGCTGTTTCAAAGCTATATGACTTTATTTGGGACAACTTCTGTGACTGGTACATTGAGCTTGTTAAGCCAAGACTGTTTGACAAGGAGTCAGAAAGTGCTAAAACTGCACAGTATGTTCTGACTTATGTGCTTTCAAATACAATGAAGCTACTTCATCCGTTTATGCCGTTCATCACAGAAGAAATCTGGCAGCACTTACCACACGAAGGCGAAAGCATCGTTATAAGCGATTATCCGAAGTTCAAAGATGAGCTTGACTTCCCAATGGATGAAAAGAATATGGAGCTTATTATGGACGCTATTTCTGCTATCCGTAACAGACGTGCTGAAATGAACGTTCCTCCATCAAAGAAAGCAAAGGTTATCCTTGTAACAGACAAGGCTGACATTTTCGAAAAGGGTGCTACTTTCTTTGAAAAGCTAGCCTCTGCATCTGAAACAGTTGTTCAAGGAACAAAAGACGGTATTGATGCTAATGCAGTAAATATCGTAGTTGACTCTTGCGAAATCTTTATCCCTATGGGTGAACTTGTGGATAAGGAAAAGGAACTTGAACGCCTAAATGCCGAAAAGAAAAAGCTTGAAGGCGAAATCAAGAGAGTTGAAGGCAAACTTTCAAATGAAGGCTTTGTTTCAAAAGCTCCGCAGAAAGTCATTGACGAAGAAAAGGAAAAAGGCAGAAAGTATTCAGAAATGCTTGAAAAAGTACTTGAAACTATCCGTGGCCTTGAAAATATGTAATATACTGGGACAGGTTTTCTAATCTGTCCCTTTTAACTTAAATTATGGACTATCAAGAAACCTTAAAATATATAAATGACACCCCTAAATTTTCTAAAATTTTGGGTAATGATGATTTGAAAATACTACTTGCAAAATTAGGTAATCCCGAGGACAAATTAGAGTTTATCCATATTGCCGGAACTAACGGCAAAGGCTCTACTGCCTCTATGCTTGCCTCTATTTTGCGTGCATCGGGAAAAATTTGTGGGCTTTATACTTCCCCGTTCATTGAAGTTTTTAATGAAAGAATACAGGTTGACGGCGAAAATATTGCAGATAGCGATTTGGCAAGAATTGCAACACGCGTTAAATCGGAAATTGATGCTTTGGGTGTTGAGATTTCGGTTTTTGCGCAAATTACGGCAATGGCATTTTTGTATTTTGCTGAAAAAGAGTGTGATATTGTAGTTTTGGAAACCGGTCTTGGCGGACGGCTTGATGCCACAAACGTAATCCCACCTGCCCAGCTTTCAATAATCACAAAAATCGGTCTTGACCACACAGAGTATCTTGGGGATACTTTGGAAAAAATAGCAGAAGAAAAATGCGGAATTATAAAGGCAGGAACAAAAGTTATCACCACTTCCTGTCAGGAAAAATCTGCCCTTTCTGTAATAGAAAACACCTGCAAATCCTTGAGCGTTCCACTATATGTAGCAGAGCCAACCGCAGATTTTGCCCTATCCCTGCAAGGCGAATACCAAAAGGAAAACGCAGGTATCGCGGTATGCGGTGCAAAAGCATTAGGCATTTCGGAAAAACATATAAAAGCAGGACTTTTGAGCACAAAATGGATTGCAAGATTTGAGTATTTACGGGACAACCTTATTTTAGATGGTGGCCACAACCCTGATGGAGTTGGCGCCCTAATAGAATCACTTAAAGCTTTGAATAAGCCCGTTACCTTTGTTGTTGCAATGATGCAGGACAAGGACGTTTGCGAAAGCTCTGCGTTAATTAAAGATTTTGCAGAAAATGTGATTGTGACCGAAGTGAAAATGCCAAGGTGTATGAAAGCAGAAGAATTGGCTGCTTTGTTCCCTGACTGTGAGATAGAAAAAGACAGCATTTCGGCAGTTAAACTTGCGATTTCAAAAGCACCTGCCGATTCACTTATCTGCGTATGCGGGTCTCTTTATTTGGCAGGTGAAGTAAGGAGCGAGTTTGCTCTTTAAAATTCCTTTACATCTTAGGAAATTTGTGGTATTATAACTCTTAAGGAAGGTGAAGTTTATGAACCTTGATGAAATAAAGCTTCCGGATGATATTCCATCACTTTCAACTGAAGAAGCAAGACTCTTGGCGTATGAAATACGCAAGTTTTTAATAAAATCCGTTTCAAAAACAGGTGGGCACTTGGCTTCAAACCTTGGAGTAGTTGAGCTTACTCTTGCCCTTTATTCCGTCTTTGATTTTGAAAAGGACAGGCTTATCTGGGACGTTGGTCACCAGTCTTATGTTCACAAAATCCTGTCAGGAAGAAAAGATAAATTTGAAACACTTCGCACTTTCGGTGGATTAAGCGGTTTTCCAAAAACCTCCGAGAGCGTTTATGATGCCTTTAATACAGGTCACTCATCAACTTCCGCATCCGCCGCAATGGGTATTGCCCGTGGCCGTGACCTTGCAGGTGATGATTATGATGTAGTGGCAGTTTTTGGTGACGGTGCACTAACCGGCGGTATGATTTTTGAGGCTTTAAATGATGCAGGCCATTCAAATTCAAAGGTTATTTTCGTTTTGAATGACAATGAAATGAGCATTGCAAACAACGTTGGCGCTATTTCACAATATTTGCAACAGCTACGTATAAAGCCTGAATATTTTAAGTCCAAGGACCGAATTGAAGAGTTTTTGTCAAAGCTCCCTATCGGCGCACAAACGGCAACAAATACCGCAAGAAAAGCCAAGGAATCCTTAAGACGAAGAGTGATTCCAACAACTCTTTTTGATAACTTAGGACTTAACTATATCGGCCCTGTTGACGGCCACGATATCGAAGCACTTCGTGCAGTTTTTGAACGTGCCAAGGCTTCCGATACATCTTCATTTATACACATCAGAACCACAAAGGGTAAAGGCTATAAGCCGGCAGAAAATAATCCTGAGCTTTATCACGGAATTTCTGCAGGTAGCTCCAATACAGCGCCAAAAACTGATTATTCAAAAGCATTTGGTGATGCCCTTGTTAATATTGCAAAGGATAACCCGAAGGTTTGCGCAATAACAGGCGCAATGCCACTTGGAACAGGACTTTGCGAGTTTAAGGAAAATTTCCCTGAACGTTATTTTGACGTTGGTATTGCAGAACAGCACGCCGTTACTATGGCTGCAGGCCTTGCCATCACAGGTCTTGTCCCTGTTGTTCCGCTTTATTCTACATTCTTGCAGCGTGCTTATGATCAGGTTTTGCACGATGTATGTCTTCAAAATCTGCACGTGGTTTTGTGTGCAGACCGTGCCGGAATTGTGGGTCAGGATGGCGAAACCCATCAGGGTATGTATGACATAGCTTTCCTATCCTCTATGCCGAATATGACCGTACTTTCTCCATCAAGCTTTTCTGAGCTTGATGAGATGCTACGCTATGCAGTAAATGAGCACCAAGGCCCTATTACTATTCGTTACCCAAGAGGTAATGCACAGGAGGACTTTGGATATAATTTTGAGCCTTATAAAACTCAGCTGGTAAGAGACGGCAAGAAAATTGTTATCTTCTCAAGCGGAAGAATTTTAAAAACTGCAAAGGCTGTAGCGGAAAAGCTTAATGCAAAACTTATCGCTCTACCTACAATTTCCCCTGTAAATAACGATGAGATATTAGCGCACACAAAAGGTGCAAAGCTTGTTGTTACCATTGAAGATGGCATAAAAACAGGCGGTTTGGGTTCTTTAATAGCAACTACAATTTCAGAAAGCGAAAACCCTACCAAAATG
>JAFUJN010000144.1 GCA_017468095.1 Clostridia bacterium | reverse complement strand
TTTTCTGTTTTTGTCAGGTACTTTAACAACGAAATCATCCTCTTTTCTGTCAAAAAATTTGTTTATTGTATATTGCTGCACAATCTGCATAACGCTGGAAATAATCCAGTAGATGCCGATACCTGACGGAAGTGAGAAAGTGAAAAATCCTGTCATTAAAGGCATCATTAGATTCATTGACTTTGTCATAGACTGTGCCGGGTTATCTTGGTTTTGTGCCGCCTGATTTGCGGTTCCTGATAGCTTCTGTGAGTATTTTGAAGATAGCCATGTCATAAGCATAGCAACTGCCGGGATAAGTATCAAAAGCACAGTTGATGGGTCAGAAAAATTACCTGACATAAACGGTGCGATTGATTCGCTTGGCTGCTTTGATAGGTCAAGGCCAAGGAAATTAAAGTTAATATCCCATGAAAATTCCTGAGCTTTTCCTACAAGCTCTGACCAATGTGAAAGCTGAATCTGATAAACCTTGTTAATCTGGTCAACTGTTGCATTTGCAAGGTTGCCGATAACTTCAGGGAAGCTTTCCTTCATTTCGGACATAACAAGCTTTACATTTTCAATAACCTCTGAATCAGCGAAGTTAATACCTCTTATATATGTAAGAGGACGCTGAATTACACGGTAAAGACCGATAAGGATAGGGAACTGAATTAGAAGTGGAAGACATCCGCCTGACATACTGACGTTGTTTTCCTTATAAACCTTCATCATTTCCTGCTGAAGTCTCTGCTGGTCATTGGCGTACTTCTTCTGAAGCTCCATAATAATAGGCTGTACCTTCTGCTGACGCTTCATAGCCTTTTGTGACTTAATCTGAAGTGGCATAAGGATAAGCTTAATAACAATAGTAAAAAGAATAATAGCAAGACCGTAATTGTCTACTAAATTGTAAATAAACTGTATCAACCAGCCAAGTGGTCTTGTGATACAAAGCTCAAACAAACTAAGTTTCATAACTTTTTCCTTTCTTCCGGAAGTTTACTTCTATTTGAGTGGGTCATAGCCACCTTTGTGGAAAGGATGGCACTTTAAAATACGGCGGATTGCAAGGTATGTGCCCTTTATGGCGCCATATTTTTCTAAAGCCTGTAAGGCATACTCTGAGCAGGTAGGTACAAATCTGCAACTTGGTGCGGATTTAAGACCTGATAAGTATTTCCGGTAAAAACGTATGGCAAAAATAAGAAGTTTCTTCATATAATAATACCCATTTTTTTAAAAGCGTATTTAATATCCCGAAGAACTTCGTCGCATTTCTTTCCCGAAATCCTGCTTCGGGCAACGATTACGATATCAAAACTGCCATTTAGTCTTGGGGATAGAGTGCGGAAACTTTCACGCATAAGCCTTTTTGCTCGATTACGAAGCACAGCTCCGCCTACGGATTTTCCGCAGGTTAAACCTACGCGGGTTTTACCCAGCTTATTCTTTTGGGCATAAACCACCACGTTGTGGCAAGGTATGCAATTTCCGCGGTAATAAAGACGCTTAAAATCCTTATTAAGCTTTAAAGTATTGTCCATAACTTTTAAAACCCCAAAATTTCTTTAAGTAAAGCAAAAAAGCGGGACACGCCCGCAGGGGACAGTATTGACGCTTATTAAAAAAGGCAAAAAGCACAAGGTAAATAGCCTCTTTACTTCTCGCCTTAATTTTATGCTGACAATTTTTTTCTGCCCTTTAATCTTCTTTTAGCTAAAATCTTTCTGCCGGAAGCAGTAGCCATTCTCTTTCTGAAACCGTGTTCTTTAGCTCTCTGGCGCTTTTTAGGCTGATAAGTTCTCTTCATATTACGAACACCTCCCGATATAATGAAATCTATTCTTTTTGCATTTTTGCGCTGGGCAAAAATACAGACATCGTTCTAATTATATGCATTTTAATACCATTTGTCAAGAGTTTTTTTAAAATTTATTTATATGAGAGAAGATTTTTTACTTTCAGAGATTTTGCAAAAAGAAAAAGGCATTTCAAAAAGCCGTAAAGCTTCTCAAAATGCCCATTCCCCAAAAGCGTGTTCTATGGTATTTTTTCTCCACAAAAATCCCCTGTTTTACAAACCTCACTTATACCAGTTACTATTATAAAGCATGTAAAGTTTGCTAACAAGGGTATTTGGACTCATTATAGATGTACAGACTTGTGTATAAAAAATGTTCAATATATGTGAACAAAAAATGGCATAATATCGAGGAAAATTTAAGTTTTGTTCACACAAGATAAAAGATGCGTTACCAAATTTTACCTGTTGTTAAAGGTGCATATACGGTTTTTGCGAAAAATACAACATATTGTAGAAAAAGGGTATAGTCAAGCACAATATGATGTGTTATAGACTGCAAACAGCCGCTTTTAAAACTCCGTTTTCAATTTCGATAACACCATAAGTACCGTTTTTTATGCTTCCGGGATTTAAAAGAAGAACCTTTTTCCGCGGGTCGCACAGGCTCTTGTGAGTGTGACCGAAAACGGCGCAGTCGCAACCCAAAGCTTCAGCCTTTTTCAAAAGCTCTGTGTATGTGTCATCATATTTAACGGAATAACCGTGACCATGGGTTAAAAATATCTTTTTACCTTCCGCTTCAACCACAACGTCCTGATCATCCGCCGAAAAATCGCAGTTTCCAGGAACGTATTCAAACTCTATGTCAGGGAACATTCTGCAAAGCTCCTTGGCGTCAGAAATATGGTCACCGGCGTGAAGAATCATATCAACGCCTACAATGTTATTTATTACACGTATACAGGACTCAATATCCCTGTGGGAATCGGAAAAAACTAAAATTCGCATAAAATCGCCTCCGTCAGTATATTACATATTATATCATCAAAATCCTTCTTCCACCACAGATTTTGTCGAAATGTAAAGCAAATGTAGTATTTCTGTCGGTTTTTTATCATAATACGACAACATCTTTCGGCAGGTTATGTAAGGGTGGGGTGATACAATATAAACATACAAGGAAAACATACAAAAGGGGAAGAAAGAAATGAATATATCCATACCTAAGATTAACGAAAAAACACTTGTATTACCATCAGCAAAAGAGCTTTTGAAAGGAATTGTACTAATACTGCTGTCCCGTGGCGGACTTTTTGGGATGTCGCCTTTGGGGATTGCGTATGCGTCAACCTTTCCGCTAAAGAGCGGATATATAGCCTTTATCGGCCTGTGCTTTGGAATGGTCAATATGGGCGCAGGTGCCGTAAGATACATACTGACTTTCTTCATATATTATATGCTTTGTTCATATAAAAAATTAACCGATGTGAAAAAGCGAGCCATACTGCTGGGCGGTTTGACGGCAATCCTTTCGGGAGCACAGCTTCTGTTTTCCAATACGTTAAGCGGAATAATGGCTCTGGCGGAAAGCATTTTAACGGGTGGACTTTTCTGGGTTTTCACATTTTTGGATGGAAAATCAACCATATCAAGACTTGCCCAAATGATAATTTTCGGAAGTATCCTAAGCGGTGTGCAAGGTGCGGTGATTCCTTATGCAAATGTGAGCCTTTCGGTTTTCTGCGCAATTTTTACGGCACTTTCCTTTGCATACGCCTGCGAACTGCCTGTGGCGGCGCTTATGTCGGGTGTGCTTGCCTTTGTAATGTCTATAGGCTCAAAAGATGCGGTGGCGTTCTTTGGCGCATTCGGTATATGCGCATCGCTCGGCTCAATGCTTTCGGTATACGGAAAGCTTGGCGTGGCAACGGGATTCCTTTGCGGAATTTGCATCAGTGCACTATATGGCGGAACTTTGGCGGGAGCAGGGATTTTTGACCTGCTTGTACCGCTTCTTGCCTTTGTGGTTTTGCCGGAGAATATTCATTATAAAATAAGCGGACTTATAAACAGGCAGTTTGAAGCAGAGCTTTCAGAAGAAACTTCGGCTGAAAATAAAATCGCCACACAATTAAAAACTGTTGCAAGAGCGGTATGTGGCTTGGCGGATGGCGTAACGGTGACACCTGAAGAGCGTGGCGAAAATCGGGACGAGATATTTGAAAAAGTAACCGCAAGGGTTTGCAAGGATTGCTCCTTGTTCGAAACCTGCACAAATCAGGGAAAAAACCGCGGACAGATGGAAGAAATTTGGCGGACTATGGACGAAGACGGGTACTGCGACCTTTCCAATATGCCTATTGGCTTTGGCCAGATTTGCCTTAGAAGTGAGCGGTTTTTAAACGAGTTCGGGCATATTTACGAACTTTATAAACAAAACACCATATTAAGCGGTGCGGCAAAATCTTCTCGGGATATTATGGCAAGGCAGTACAGCGAAATTTCAAATGTGATAGAGCTTTTGTCAAAAGAAATTGAGATGGGCGAAACGGAGTATGATGGTGCGGAGTGGATTTATTCGCCAAAGGTGACAGTTCGCACAGAAGCCAAAGCGGGACATGGCGTGTCAGGTGACACCGTCATATATTTCGAGCGGGACAATAAATTTTTCGTAATCCTTTGCGATGGAATGGGCTCAGGCGATGATGCCATGCATCAATCAAGGCTTACCGCAAGACTTTTTGAAAAGTTTTTAAAGGCGGGATTTGATAAAGAGATTTGTCTTAGAATGATAAACTCGGCTTTGGCATTAAAAGCCGATCAGGAAAGCTTTTCAACGGTGGA
>JAFUJN010000143.1 GCA_017468095.1 Clostridia bacterium | reverse complement strand
TTAAGGGTGTTACAGGTTCTTCACCTGACGGCGACTCTTTCTTCAACAGAAATTCCGGAAGAACAAAGGCTGCAATGTATGCAAAGATGACTACAGCTTTAGCTGTTCTTTTCATTGTTACAACTGTTGTTCTTTGCATCTTGAATGCATAAATTTAAATGAACTAAAAAGCAGAAGCGTTATTGCTTCTGCTTTTTTCGTGCCTTAACTTTTTCTCATTGCAATTCTTATGCTGCCCTTTAATTCTCTGTCTTTTACAATAAATACAAGCCTATACACATAGTCATAGTGTTTGGATTTTACAAGCTCCATTCTAAGGGCAAGGTCGCCATCCCAAAGGATTGCGGCATCCCCCACCAATATTCTGTCACCTGATAAAATCGGCTTTTCGTTCATTATCATTATGATTTTCAGCTCATCATTTTTAGAAAGCTCATAATCATCGGTTAATATAACGTACTTTTCTTCAGCCTCAATATTTCTTACCCAGCTTACAACTCCGGCTTCTTTCGGGAATGTCTCGGACATATTTATAGTCAAACCATTTTCCTTTTGCTCGCATACAGCCTTTCGGGTATTCGAAAATTGAGTAAATCCGTTAATAATCGGCAGGTTATGGGATTTTTCCAAATCAACAACGTATGGTTCATTATCAAGGTAAACCATAAAGTTTCCCGCAAAAGAAGCTCCGCCTTTTACTGCTACGGAAAAGTTCTTTGTTTTCTTAACGAATATATCCATACTGTCAATATATCCGCATTCCTGCTCATCAAAATTGTCACCATATTCAATTATTTCTGATGCAAATTTTACTGAATAAAGCTTATGGAACAGGTTTGTACTTGTTGGAAGAGTCTTTTCGTCAATTTTAAGGTATTCGCTTGCTCCGAAGTCCATCAGCTTTTTATAGTCCATACGGCTACCGAAAAGATAAATTCTTGCGCCGTCTTCTTCGTTTGTAGACTCTGAAAAACCGCCATTTCCAATATGTGCTTTATATATGCTCTCCGCCGCAAATTTTGCTTTTGGTTCACTATAAACTGCAAACTTCTGGTCAGTTACGTTAAATAAGATTTCAAGAATATCAAAAATGTACGCTGACCAAAGATACAAGCTCTGCTCGTTTTTAGCACGAACACCATCTTTAGTATATTCACACAGGAAAAATTCCAAGCAAGTAAGAGTTTTGTCAACAGTTTGTCTTCTCTTGTCTTCATCCGGTTCTGCAAAAATGCAGGTAAGCAAAGTGTATGCGGTATTTTCCGGAGTAAGCTGTTTTGCATCGCTAAAGAGATTTAAAACTCTGTTTCTTACTTCAAGAAGCATCCTTTTCTTAACGCCAACAGGCATATCCTTGCGGAACAGATGAACAGCTAACGCCAAAAGTGCAGAAGTTCGGGTGGAATTAGTATCAAATCTTGGATTTTGTACATCTCTTAAGTTACCGCTTCCGTCAGGAAGTTGCCACGTACTTTCCTCGCAAATTGCCCATATACCATCAATTATATCGGTTAAAAATCTGCCCTTTCTCTCGATATGCTCAGCAAGTGCCAAGGACGCAAGAGCCTGGCGTCTTTTTTTATAGATTTCAAGGTATTTTTCCGTCTGCATATCTGTGTACATAGATGCAGTTAAAATACCCCAATCATTATTAAGATACTTTTCTCCCTCTTGAATTGCTTCTTTATATAAAACTTCGGGTATTTCTTTAAAATCAAAAAGGTCAAGTTCGCCTCTTTGCCATAATTCATATTCGGTAAATAGCAATGCTTTAATCCTCCTTTGTATTAAGCATATCCTAAAAGTCCACGAACTGAAACTTCATAGGAATTTATTATCTCTTCTTTGCCGTTTGATTCTACTATAAGTTCACCTTTTTCGGTAATTCCTATAGCCTTTGCAATACGCTTTTCATCATTATTTATCACGTAAACTTCTTTGTTTAATGTTGCGCATTTATCTGCATATTCTTCTTTAAATACAGAAAAACCATCCGCCAAAAACTCATCATACATTCTAAAAAACTCTTTTGTAATATCGTAAATAAGCGTTTCCCTGCTATAAGTTTTTCCTGTTTCGATATAAAGGGAAGTTGCTTTGCTAGAAAGCTCTTGGGGAAAATCTTTATTGTTTACATTTATCCCAATTCCCACAATAATGTTCTTAATTTTTCCATTTTCCGAAGTTGCTTCGGTTAGTATTCCACATACTTTCTTATTTGACATAAGAACGTCGTTAGGCCACTTTATAACCGCTTTGTCAATTACTCTTGAAACAGCAAGCCCAGCAATCAAGGTAAGCTGGGAAATATCAGAAATATCTCCCTGCGGTTTTAAAAGGATACTCATCCAAATTCCGCATCCTTCAGGCGAAGAC
>JAFUJN010000142.1 GCA_017468095.1 Clostridia bacterium | reverse complement strand
TCCGTGGTTTCAGCGGTAATACGCAATGCGTTGCAAAACTTGCTGATGGAATGAATGTGCACGACGTTATCGCAAGACTAAAAGGTGTTGACTGTAACGGACGTGGCACAAGTTGCCCTGACCAGTTCGCACAAGCCTTGGAAGTGGCACTTACAAAAATGGAATAATCTCTAAAAGACCCTCATATAATGGTATGAGGGTTTATTTTTTTTGGAGGTATATTATGAAAAAAAGTTTTTCAATCCTTTTACTCTGCCTTTTAACAGGCTTTTTTATTTTTGCAAACGGACAAGCTCAAACGGACATGGAAGAATGCCGTATTTATTTTGTGGACAGGCGTCTTCACCGCCTTATTCCGCTCCCTTTTTCCCCGCTTAGAACGCCTGAAAAAACGGCAAAAGGAATGGTTTCTGTCATTATTAAAGGGAAAGACAATAATCCTGAAGTTCTACGTCTTTTTCCTAATATTAAAGACAGTATTTCGGTAAAAATTTCTTCTAACACAGCTTGTGTAAATCTTTCTGGGGAACTTTCTAAACACATAAACAAAAATGCTGAAACCGAACGCCTCTGCATTTACCAGATTGTAAATTCGCTCACATCGGTTGAGGGTATTGATTATGTGCGGTTCACCATTGACAATGAGATAAAAAAAGATTTTCTCGGCTTTTTGGATATGCGTGAAATTTTTACCGCCGATTATTATATGTAAGTATTGAATTATCGCCGAAAATGTGATAAAATGAATTAATATGTTTTAGGAGACGACTGCTAATGATAACAGAAAAACATTTTGGTAATTTAAGTATTGGCGAAGTAACCGCCTACACACTTTCAAATAATAACGGGCTTTCTGCCGAAATTTTAAATCTTGGCGGAATCTTAAGACGATTGGTTGTAAATGGAATTGACGTTGTTTTGGGCCGTGAAACTGCCGATGGGTGCTCTTTTGACGATGCATATCAGGGAGCTTTAATTGGCCGAAATTCAAACCGTATTGAAAATTGTGAGTTTACAATCGGCGAAACAAAATACAAGCTTGATGCAAACGATTCAGGCAGAGATTGTAACCTACACGGCGGTGTTGACGGATTTGCAAGAAGAATCTGGGATGCACAGGCTATTGATGGTGATGAGCCACAGCTTATCCTTTCCCTGTTCTCTCCCGACGGCGACCAAGGCTTTCCTGGAAATGCAGAAATTAAGGTTACATACACACTTACCAAAGACTCCCTTAAAATTCATTATGAAGGAACAGCAGATGCCGACACGATTATAAATATGACTAACCATAGCTATTTTAATTTGAACGGTCACGCTTCAGGCGATGTTTTGGGTCACAAATTATGGATAGACGCTGATTTCTTTGCACCAAATAATGACCTTTGCGTTGCAGATGGCAGTATTCTTCCTGTAAAAGATACACCATTTGACTTTACAAGCGAAAAGGCAGTTGGCAAGGAAATTCATGGCCCTATCTACCAACTGCAAAACTTCAGGGGCTATGACCACAATTTTGTTATAAATGGCAGAGGCTTCAGGAGATTTGCGGAGCTTACAGGTGACAAAACGGGAATTACTATGGTGTGCTTCACCGACCGCCCAGGTGTTCAGCTTTACACAGGTAACTTCGTAACTGCTGACATACCTTGTAAAGACAGTGCCGAGTACACAACACATAGCGGGCTTTGCCTTGAAACTCAAGGTTTTCCAAATGCCCCCAAGTATTCGCACTTCCCGTCCACCATTGTTAAAAAAGGTGAAAAGTATGACTCTGTAACAGAGTTTAAATTTATACAAAAGTAGGAGAAAATTATGAGAATTGTTGTAAAAGTGGGAACATCTACTCTTGCCCACAAAACCGGCAACTTAAATATCAGACGTGTGGAAAGCCTTTGCAAAGTGCTTTCCGACCTTAAAAATTCAGGGCACGAAATCGTCCTTGTTTCATCAGGTGCTGTTGGAATGGGTGTTGGAAAGCTTTGTCTTTCAAAAAGGCCTGAAGATATCCCGACACGTCAGGCAGCGGCAGCTGTGGGTCAATGCGAGCTTATGTATACCTACGACAAGCTTTTTTCAGAATATAACCATACTGTCGCACAAATTTTGCTTGTGGGACTTGATATTGAAAACGAAACAAGAAGACAGAATTTCAAGAACACCCTTTCAAGGCTTCTTGAAATGAATGTTCTCCCTATTATCAATGAAAACGATACCGTATCAACAGACGAAATCGTAATCGGTGACAACGATACCCTATCATCTATTGTTGCATCAACCATAAATGCAGACCTTTTGGTACTTCTATCCGATATTGACGGCCTTTATACTGCTGACCCAAGATGCGATGAAAATGCAAAGCTAATAAGCGTTGTTGAAAATATAACTCCTGAAATCTTTGCTTTAGCTGGTGGAAAAGGCTCAACTTTAGGCACAGGCGGAATGTCTACCAAGATAAAGGCGGCGCAAATTGTTAATGAGCACGGAATTGATATGATTATTGCCAACGGAAGTAATCCTGAAATTCTGTATGACATTGCAGACGGCAATGATGTGGGTACAAAATTTGTAGCAAGCAGGAAGTGATTTTATGACTACAGTTGAAATATTAAAAAATGCAAAAAGCGCCTTTAAATCTCTTCCACAACTTTCGGAAGACAAAAAGAACTCGGTGCTTTTGGCAATGGCTGAAAAATTGCGTGAGCATTGCGATGCTATTTTAGAAGCAAATAAGCTTGATGTGGAAAAAAGTAAAGGGATTATAAGCGATGTTATGCTGGATAGACTATCCCTTACAAAAGAGCGTGTATTTGCTATGGCAGACGGGATTTTGGACGTAACAAAGCTTCCTGATCCTGTTGGCAGAGTTTTGGATAGCCACACACGGGAAGATGGGCTTTTAATTAAAAAGGTTTCTGTTCCTATCGGCGTTGTGGCAATCATATATGAGAGCAGACCGAATGTTACGTCAGACGCCGCTGCACTTTCCTTTAAAAGTGGTAATGCCTGTGTGCTACGCGTGGGAAAAGAAGCTTTTAACTCTGCAAAGGCCATTGTTGATGCACTTTGCGAAGCACTTACAGAAAACGGCATACCAAAGGAAATGATTAGCCTTATAGAAGATACCACACGTGAGAGTGCAAAGGAAATTATGACAGCAAACGGTCTTGTTGACCTTTTAATTCCACGTGGCGGTCATGGGCTTATCTCTGCTTGTGTTGAGAACGCTACCGTCCCTTGCATACAGACAGGAACAGGTATTTGCCATATTTATGTTGATAAGGATGCTGACCTTAAAAAAGCAGTCAGCATAATAAATAACGCAAAAACAAGTCGTCCATCAGTTTGTAACGCTTGTGAAGTATGCATCGTTCATAAGGACGTTGCTGAAGTATTTTTGCCTATGCTAAAGGATGAGCTTGCAGATAGAGTTGAACTTCGCTGTGACGATACTGCCCACAAAATTATCGGTGGAACTCTTGCAGGAAAATCCGACTTTGATACAGAGTTTTTGGATTATATCCTTGCAGTTAAGGTCGCTGACAGTTTAAATGATGCGATTTCACACATAAACGACCACTCAACAGGTCATTCGGAGGCTATTATAACTGAAAATAGTGAGTCTGCGGAATTATTTATGAACTGTATTGACTCAAGCAGTGTTTATCATAACGCATCAACAAGATTTACCGATGGTGGTGAGTTCGGGCTTGGCTGTGAAATGGGTATTTCTACTCAAAAGCTTCACGCAAGAGGTCCTATGGGACTATGTGAGCTTACAACCTACAAATATAAAATTTACGGAAACGGACACATCCGTTAAGGAGATAAAATTATGAAATATTTAGCCGGTTTTATTGGTAGCGGAAATATGGGCAGTGCATTGGCTCAAGCCGTAGCAAAAACCACCTGCCCAAATGAAATTGCGGTTTCTGACCACAGCAAGAAAAAGGCAGAAGATTTGGCTTCAGCTTTGGGTGCAACTGCCGTAGATAACGCTGAAATCGTCAAAAACGCAAAGTACATATTCTTGGGCGTAAAGCCACAGATGTTAAAGAAACTATTTAAGGAAATTGCACCGCTTTTGGCAGAACGTAATGACGAATTTGTTTTGGTTACTATGGCTGCCGGAACATCAATCAGCGAAATCACCGAGCTTGCAGAAAGATCCTGCCCTATCATACGAATTATGCCAAACACTCCTGTTAGCATAGGACGTGGCATTATCCTATTTACTGCAAATGAAAATGTTGCTGATACAACAGAATTTTGCGAAATGATGAAGATGGCAGGCACTATTGACGAAATCCCTGAAAATCTTATTGACGCTGCAAGTTGCGTTACAGGTTGCTCACCTGCCTGGATTTATATGTTCATTGAAGCTCTTTCTGATGGTGGCGTGAAATGCGGTTTGCCAAGAGCTAAAGCCATCAGCTATGCCTGTGATGCTTTAATCGGCTCTGCTATGCTTGTTAAAGAATCAGGAAAGCACCCAGGTCAGCTAAAAGATGAGGTTACAAGCCCTGGCGGAACAACAATCGCCGGTGTTCATGCACTAGAGAAAAAGTCTTTCCGTGGAACTGTGATGGATGCAGTAACATCAGCATACAAAAGAACACTAAATCTTAAGAAATAAAAATCAAAGGACTTTACTATAAAGCAAAGTCCTTTTTTATTGCACAAAAAATCGGCATTTTGAAAATGCCGATTTTAAATTACTTTCTTACCTGTTTTGCATCAATTTCTGACTGCTTCCAGCTTGCCCAGTATGGACTTGCAATAAAGATTGATGTGTATGCACCTGCAATTACACCAACGATTAGTGGGAATGCGAAGTCTTTAATTGAGTTTACACCCAAGATGTAAAGAAGAATAATTGTGATAAGTGTTGTTATTGTAGTATTGATAGTTCTGCCCATTGATTCGGCAATACTTCTATCAACAACGTCTGCAACCTTTTCACCGCGCTTTGAATTAAATCCACGCATATTTTCACGAATTCTGTCAAAAACTACGATTGTGTTGTTGATTGAGTAACCAACAACTGTAAGCATAGCTGCGATAAATGTTGTGTTTAGTGGCTTATAGCTGATTAGGTATACAGCCATCATAACAAGTACGTTGATTGCAAGGGCAAAAACTGCCATTACAGCACTCTTAACTTCAAATCTTACGGCAATGTATGCAAGGATACAAAGAAGTGCAATTAAAGTATAAATAAGTGCTTTTTGCTGAACCCGAATACCAAAGCTTGCTGAAGCTGAGTTTGAAGACATAATTGCTTCTTCACCATACTTTGCTTTGATAGCATTATCAAGTGCTGTCTTTGTTTCAAGGTCAAGCTCTGACATCTTGATTGTAGCCTGTGTTCCGTCGCCAATCTTCTGAACAACCGGAGCTGCTACTTCGCCACAAGTTTCAATAACAAGGTCTCTGATATCATCGTTATTGAAATCTGAGCCAACATCAATCTGCATTCTGATACCGCCAACGAACTCTGTATCAAAGTTGAAGCCACGTACAGCATACATAACAATTCCTACAACTACGATAAGGATAGGAAGTATTAAAAATTTTGTTTTATTCTGTGTAAATTTCATAATCTTCATACCTCCCCTTAGTTTTTCGCACCGTAAAGCTTACGGTTCTTTAAGTTTAAGTTAACAAGTTGCTTTAAAAGGAACTTTGTAACAACGATTGCAGTAAACATACTGATTACTACACCAAGACCAAGTGTTACAGCAAAGCCACGGATTGTACCGATACCTGATAGGTAGAGCACAACACAAGTGATGATTGTTGTAACATTTGAGTCTAAAATTGCAGAGAACGCCTTGTTAAATCCTGCTTCAACAGAAGCCTTGATTGTTTTGCCAAGGTTAAGTTCTTCCTTCATTCTCTCGAATATGATTACGTTAGCGTCAACCGCCATACCAAGTGAAGTAATGATACCTGCAATACCGGATAGGCTCAAGTTTACACGCATAAGTCCTAAAACAAGTGCGATTAGACCAACATAAATTGCCGTAGCGATTGAAGCCATAAGACCTGAAATTCTGTAAAGAGCAATCATAAATAGCATAATTAGAAGAACGCCGATACCAGCAGCCAACATTGATGTTGGAAGTGCGTCACTACCAAGTTCTGCACCGATTGTTTCCTTTGTAATTACGCTTAAATCAAATGGAAGCTGACCTGACTTAATCTGGTTTGCAAGAGTCTGTGCTGTTTCCGGAGTAAATCCACCGTTAATGATACAGCTTTCAGCATTGATTTCGCTTTGCACGCTTGGTGCAGAAATCATCTGCTCATCCATGTAGATTGCAATGTAGTTCTTGCCTTCTGCCATTCTTGCAGCTGCCTGTCTTGTAGCATTAGCAAACTTTGCAACAGCTTCCGGCTTTAGTGTAACTAAAACGTATGCTTCAGCAGCTGATGCAGTATCAGTTGCCTGACCATACTGATATTCCGCATTCTTAATGTCAGTTGCACCGTCTAAAACGATGTTGCCATCAGCATCACGGAATGTTAGCTTTGCAGTTGAGCCCAAAAGGCTTGCAGCCTCGTCAGTATTTGTTACTGCAGGGATTTCAACTGTAATCTGTCCGCCATTGTCTCTTGAAATTCTTGCTTCGGTATAACCTGCACCAGTTAAACGTGTGTTGAAAATACCTTCAACAATGTCCATCTGTTCTTCGGTTGGGTTAGCTGCATTTGCTTCAAATGTTATAACTGAACCACCTGCTAAGTCAATACCCTTTCTTATACCCTGATTTTCATCAAATACGCCGCCATACTTAAAGCCTGAAATATCGAAACCGATAAATGCAACACAGTTAAGTATTACCGCGATGATAACTACAAGGATAAGAAGTAAAACACTCTTCTTTTTCATAAGTTTTCATCCTTTCGTTGTATAAAATAAATACCAATATATTATATAACTTTTTTCCCTTTTAGTCAATACAATTTTGCTTTTTTAGACACAATATTTAAGATTTTTTGCGGATTTACTTGATGTATTTACATAAATATTGTAAAATGTATTTTGGAGGAAGATTATGGATAGAAAAGATAGGATTTTTGCCTTTATGAATCAGGAAGATTATGTGCCACTCACTCGCTCTGAGCTTGCACTTGTTCTTTGCGTGCCGGATAGCGATTTGGATGAGTTCTCCGGTATTCTGGACGAGCTGATTTCTGACGGAAAAATCTTCCTTTCTAAAAAGAATCGCTATGCGGTTTGTGAGAAAAATCTTCTCTTCCCCGGAGTTTTGCGGACAAACCCAAGAGGACGATTCGGGTTTGTAACCTGCGAGAACTTTCCTGACGATATTTATATTCCAAAGGATTCACTTGGAACAGCCATTGATTCTGACAGGGTTTTGGTTAAGATAACAGGCAAAGAACGTGGACGTTATGAGGGTGCTGTAAAGGAAGTTTTAGAGCGTAATAATACCACAATAAGCGCCGTTTTGGATGATAACTTCTGCGCTATTGCTGACAATCCGAGAATATTCGGTACTATTAAAATCACAGATATGAATGACGCCAAAGCCGGCGAAAGAGTTCTTTTAGAACTTACCGACTATGCTAAAAACGGTGATATTTATGCGCAGGTTGTTTCTATTTTAGGAAGCAGCCGTGATATTAAAACACTTACCGAAGCTATTATTTTTGAGCATAATATCACAAAGGAATTTTTGCCGGAAGCCCTGCAAGAAGCAGACAGTTTCCCTGATGAAATTTCCGAAAGCGATTTATCAGGCAGACTTGACCTTACAGGTGAAACCATCTTCACCATTGATGGTGATGATGCCCGTGATTTTGACGATGCGGTTTCCTTGAAAACACTTGAAAACGGCAATTTTGAGCTGGGTGTTCATATTGCAGATGTTACACACTATGTAACCCCGAATTCTGCGCTTGAAAATGATGCTTCCCAGCGTGCCACCAGCGTTTATCTTCCTGACAGGGTTATTCCTATGCTTCCTGAAAGGCTTTCAAACGGGCTTTGCAGTTTAAATCCTAACGTGAAGCGCCTGACCATTTCTGTTATTATGGAAATTGATAAAAACGGTCAGGTTTTGGCCAATAAAATTGCAAAAAGTGTTATTTGTTCTTGTGAGCGAATGACATATAACAATGTGGCAAAGATTTTTGACGGCGATAGTGAACTTCGGGAAAGATATTCACATATAGTTCCTACCCTTGAAAATATGCTTAAGCTTTCAAAAATCTTGGCAAAAAGACGTGAAATGCGTGGCAGTATCAATTTTGATTTCCCTGAATCAAAGGTTGTATTGGGCGAAGATGGCTTCCCGAAGGACATCATTAAGGTGGTAAGAAACGATGCACACAAGCTGATTGAAGAATTTATGCTTGTTGCCAATGAAACTGTGGCAGAATACGCCTTTTGGTCGGATATTCCTTTTGTATATCGTGTTCACCAAGAGCCTGACGGCGAAAAAATTGAGAGCTTCAGGCGGTTTATCGGTGGCTTTGGGCTTTATATAAAGGGAAACGAGGTTTACCCAAAGGATTTGCAACAGATTTTGGATGAAGTTAAGGATACCCCAAATGAAGTTCTAATCGGCACATATATGCTACGCTCTTTAATGAAAGCGGAATATTTGCCTGTTTGCGACGGGCATTTTGGGCTTGCCACCAAGTATTATTGCCATTTCACATCCCCTATCCGTCGCTATCCTGACCTTATAATTCACAGGATTTTAAAGGACTTTTTAGACGGCAAGGATGTGTCCGGTTTCCACAATATAGTAGGAGATGCATCAACTCATTCAAGCGAAAAAGAGCGTGAGGCAGAGCTTTGCGAGCGTGATACCACCGACCTTTTAAAAGCTGCATATATTGCGGATTTCGTCGGATGCAAAGCAAAGGCAACCATTTCAGGTGTTACGTCTTTCGGCATTTTTGCAGAGCTTGAAAACACAGTTGAAGGGCTTATCCGCCTTGAAACTATAAAGGACGATTTTTATGAATTTGACGAGGATTCCCGTATGATAATCGGCAAACGCCACGGAAAAGTTTATAAAATCGGCGATGAAATAGAGATTGAAATTGTCCGTGCTGACCTTTTAAGTCGCCAGATCGACTTTGTTCTGAAAGGTCACAGGCAAAGCGTAAGAAAAAGACCCGAAAAGAAGCATTCGGTATACAGAAGATATAAGAAAAACAAAAGAGGACGACGTAATGGATAAATTTGAAATAGTAATCCCCTGCATATTTGGTCTTGAAGCGTTAATTGCCAAAGAACTTAAATGGATGGGATATGATACCCACAAGGTTGAAGACGGCAGAGTTACTTTCTTGGGCACATTTGAAGATGTTGCAAAAGCTAACCTTAACTTAAGATGCGGTGAGCGTGTGCTTATAAAAATAGGCGAATTTACCGCCACTTCCTTTGAAGAGCTTTTTGAAAAAACCAAGGCACTTGACTGGAGCCGTTGGCTTTCAAAAAATTCAGCTTTCCCAGTAAAAGGCTTCTGCTTAAAGTCAACTCTTGCCAGTATGCGAGATTGTCAGGCTATTATTAAAAAAGCCGTTGTATCTTCCCTTTCAGAAAAGTACGGCATTGAATGGTTCGAAGAAGATGGCGTCAGCTACCAGATACAGTTTTCTGTTATGAAAGACCTTGTTACCCTTATGATTGACACATCAGGTGACGGACTTCATAAGCGCGGATATCGCCGAATTTCAAATGCTGCACCGCTTAAGGAGACCATTGCAGCGGCTATGGTTATGCTAAGCTTCTGGAAATATGAGTACCCTCTATGCGACCCGTTCTGTGGTAGCGGTACACTTCCTATAGAAGCTGCTATGTTTAAAAGAAATATTGCACCGGGGCTTATGCGAACATTTGCCTGCGAAGGATTTGACCAGTCTGACCCTGTAATGTGGTCACGACTTCGCGAAGAAGCAGAGAGCAAAAGACGCGACACTCCCCTTACCATTTTAGCATCGGATATCGACCCTGCCACCATTGAAATTGCAAAGGAAAATGCAAGAATTGCAGGACTTTCAGATGTTATTAAACCGCAGGTTGCAGATGCCACCAAGTTTACATCCGATATAAGATACGGAAGTATTATCTGTAATCCACCATACGGCGAAAGACTTTCAGACGCTAAAGAATGTCAAAAGCTATATCAGAATATTGGAAAGGCATTTGAAAAGCTACCCGATTGGTCATATTACATTTTGACATCTGATGAAAACTTTGAAAACAACTTCGGCAGAAAGGCTGATAAGCGTAGAAAAATCTATAACGGAATGATTAAGTGCAATATTTTCCAATATTACGGCGCAAGACCACCGAAAAATTCATAAAATAAAGCGACTCAAAAATGAGTCGCTTTTTAAGTAGATAAAAAAATCCCGGAACCGCCGAGTGGCAATCCCGAGATTTTACATTTTAAACTTATTTAATCATTGAAGCAACTTCGTCAGCAAAGTTTTCTTCTTTCTTTGCAAGACCTTCGCCCTTTTCAAAACGAACGTAGTCTACAAGCTTAACACCCTTTGAATCAAGGTACTTTTCAACTGAGAAGTTTGAATCCTTAACGAATTCCTGCTGAAGTAGGCAGTTCTGTTCAAAGAACTTGTTTAGCTTACCGATAACCATCTTTTCAAGAATAGCTTCTGGCTTTGATGCGTTCTTTGGATCTTCCTTCATCTGAGCAAGGATGATGTGCTTTTCGTGTTCAACATCTTCTGCTGGAACTGTGTCCTTTGAAAGATATAGTGGGTTGATAGCTGCGATCTGCATTGCAACGTCTCTTGCAGCTTCGTAAGAATCTGCGTCAAGTGCGCCTTCAGCCTTAACCATAACACCGATTCTGCCTTCACCGTGAGTATATGAGCAAACATTACCCTCGAAACGAGCAAATCTTCTGATCTTCATGTTTTCACCAATCTTAGCGATTAGTGCTGTTAGAGCTTCGCCAACTGTTACGTCGCCAAGCTTTTCGTTAGCTAGTGCATCAACGTCTGCAGGGTTTGTGTTAGCAACAACTTCTGCAACGCTTGTAACGAAATCCTGGAATTCGCTGTTTTTAGCAACGAAGTCTGTTTCTGAGTTAACTTCAAGAACAACTGAAACTGTCTTTGCATCGTTCATATATACCTTTACGATACCTTCTGATGCAATTCTTC
>JAFUJN010000141.1 GCA_017468095.1 Clostridia bacterium | reverse complement strand
GGTTCTCCGCCGGAAAAAGTAACTCCGCCGTCTTTTCCAAAATAGGTTTTATATCTTGAAATCTTTTTAACAAGACTTTCAGCGTCGGTTTCATTTTCTGACTTAACCCAAGTATCAGGGTTATGACAGTAAACACACCTAAGCGGGCATCCTGACATAAATACCGCACACCGAAGCCCGTCTCCGTCAACAGCTGCCAAGCTTTCAAAGGAATGAATATATCCTTTCATATTTATCACATCTTCTCGTGGAATGTTCTTGCAATAACTTCAAGCTGTTTATCCTTTGTAAGCTTGTTGAAGTTTACTGCATATCCGCTTACACGAATTGTAAGTGACGGATAAAGGGTAGGGTCATTCATTGCATCTATTAGCTTTTGTCTGTTTAATACATTTACGTTTAGGTGATGAGCATTTTGAGCAAAGTAACCATCTAATACAGCAACAAGCTTCTGGATTCTGTCTTCATCTGAAGTTCCAAGGGTATCAGGAGTGATTGAGAATGTATTTGAAATACCATCCTGACAGCAATCGTAGCAGATTTTTGCAACAGAGTTTAAAGATGCAAGTGCACCTTCTGCGTCACGGCCATGCATTGGGTTTGCACCCGGTGCAAAGGCTTCGCCGGCTTTTCTTCCGTCAGGAGTTGCACCGGTTTTCTTACCGTAAACAACGTTAGAAGTAATAGTAAGAATAGAAAGTGTATGTTTAGCTCCGCGATAAGCTTTTGTTTTGCAAAGCTCATCGTAGAAGTATTCTGTAATCCATTTTGCAATTTCGTCTACACGGTCATCATCGTTACCGTATTTAGGGAAGTCACCCTCGGTTTTAAAGTCAACGATAATACCGCGTTCATCCTTAACCGGAGTAACCTTTGCAAATTTGATCGCACTTAAGCTGTCAGCAAGTACGCTAAGACCACTTATACCAAAAGCCATAAGTCTTTCAGGTTCAGGGTCGTGAAGTGACATCATAAGACGCTCGTATGCGTATCTGTCGTGCATATAGTGAATTACGTTCATTGTATTAACGTAAAGGTGTGCCATCCATGAAGCGTATTTTTTGAACGCTTCAAGAACCTGTAGGTAGCGAAGTGGTTCTTCACCAAAAACTTTGCCCTCAGGTGCAATCTGTTCACCGTAAATTTCGTCCTTACCGCCGTTTAACGCCATAAGAAGAACTTTTGCAAGGTTACATCTTGCGCCGAAGAACTGCATTTGCTTACCGGTCTTCATTGCAGAAACACAGCAAGCAATAGCATAGTCATCGCCGAAGTCCTTGCGCATTACATCGTCATTTTCATACTGGATTGAATCTGTATCAATAGAAACTTTCGCACAGAATTCTTTAAAAGGACCAGGTAGGGAATTAGACCACAAAACAGTCAAGTTCGGTTCTGCACTTGGCCCTAAATTATAAAGGGTCTGTAAGAATCTGAATGAAGATTTAGAAACCATATGGCGTCCATCTTCAGCCATACCTGCAAGTGAGCAAGTAACCCATACAGGGTCTCCTGCAAACAAGTCATTATATTCAGGAGTTCTAAGGTGTCTT
>JAFUJN010000140.1 GCA_017468095.1 Clostridia bacterium | reverse complement strand
GCCAAGAATGTTATCAAGCTTAGTTGTTTCGCCAGCCTTAATTGTAGCAGCGTCAACACCGTTTACATAAACAGTGATTGTGTCTTCAAACTTGTAGTATGATGAACCAAATCTGATCTTTAGGTTATCAGCTGTGTACTGCTTGTCAGCGTGTAGGTCTTTCTGTAGATAGTATGTATCTGCAGCTAATTCCTTAGAAGCTGTTCTGCCTGTAGGAGCGAAGTAAACGATTGTGATTTCTTCGTCTTCGTCAAGTAGGTAAACTGCCTTACCTGTGTGTAGTAAGTTGCTGTTTACGTCAACGCCTTCTGCAAGGTTAACGTCCATATTAGGAACTTTACCATCTTCAAGATCCTTACTTGGATACTTAGCCTTTTCTAGTGGCCACCAGTCAGCCTTAACAACTTTAACATTAACTTCGTCATTGTCAAGATTGTCATCAGAAGCAGGTGTCTTCATGATTGTCATTGTAGCTACATAACCATCAAACTTTTCTGAGAAAAGTGTCTTGAACTTGCCGTCTGTACCGTCAAGTGGCTTGTATTCGTTACCATTGATAGCGTATGTTTCAACACCTAGCATTGGAGCCTGAAGAGCGTTCCAGATCATCATAGCAACCTGACCCTTTGTCAAAGCTGCATCCTGAGCTACAGCAACGCCTGTGTTGATACCAGCTGTAGCAGCCATTGTTGTGTAGCCTGTTGGCCAGCCGCCGTAAGCCTGAGCGTATTCGCCGTAACCTGTGATCTTTGTTAGCATTACGCACATCTGAGCGTATGTAACGTTATCAAGTGGACCAAATGTGTTAGCATCGTAACCAGCGATGAAGCCCTGAGCAACACCAACGTTTACGAAACCAGCTGCCCAAGCAGCCTGTGAGTTTACATCAGCGAACTGTGATGTACCAGCAGCAGCTGCGTCAGCCATGTTAAGTGCGCCAACGATCATTGTAGCAGCTTCTGCTCTTGTTACTGATTTTTCCGGTTCAAAATTGAAAGTACCATTTTCCTGCTCAACACCGTTAACGATGCCAAGAGCACCAAGTACTTCTACTGCTTCAGCATATGCAGCTGTATCAGCAACGTCAGCGAAATCAGATGCGCTAACAGCTGTGAATGAGCAAACGATCATTGCTAAAGCCATAACAACGGAAATTACTTTTTTGAAATTCTTCATGATTTCAAATCCTCCCTTTTTCTATTTTGAAAGGGTGCTTTTATGCATTCCGTGTGCACCCTTTCTTTCTCACAACGGAATTTTTCGGCGTCAGAACGTGCATATTTTTTACACACCCTGACTATGCATTGATTTTACCACTGTTTTTTTGCGGTGTCAATGCATTTTCTGCAGTTGTAATATAACTGTAAAATTGGTGACAAATTAGGAAAATTATGTAATTTTACAGAAACTTTGTAACATTACATAAATATTTGACCACAAAATACGGCTATAATACAACCATACCTTATAAATTTTACTACTTTTTTATAAAAATGTCAAGTTTTTTGTTAAAATATTGGCATTTTGTTATCGCAAAACCCGTTTTTGTGGGTTTTTTTGTGGGATTTAACTAAGTTAGGGATTAAAATGCCCGAGTTTCTTCCTATTATATATAAAGCCTACGCAAAAACGGAACGGCCTATAAGCCGTTCCCTTACATTTTGTTATTTGCCAGATGGCGATATTCTTCTTTCAGGTATCCGCTCATATCGGAAAGAGACAGCGGTATCTCAACAAAGCCACGTTCATAATAGGAAAGCTTATAGGGCAGGTAGTAAACCACAAGATGTTCAGGCGTTATATAAAAATCCTGATTTTCCGAAAGCCTTGGTTTTTCCCAAAGCCCCTGATACCTTTCGCTGTTTTCTGTAACTGCGCTTTCAAGCCTTGAGTTTATCATATCGATATACCCGTCTCCTGAAAAAAGGTCGGCAAGAGAAAGCTCTGCACATTTGTCGGTGTCAATATTCTTGGTTATCCTGAAGCTGTTTTTATGACTTTCCGATGCAACAGAATCAATCTGGGTCACCGCCGAGAAAATACCGCCATTGTTATAGTGCTCGGTTGTTGTTACCATAAAGGTTGACTGGTCACCGGTTTTTGATGCCTGCTTTTTGAAGTCTGCCAAAAGAGTGGTTATGGTTTTTTCATATTCCTCATTTATGGCATTCTCAAGGCTTTCGGAAGAAAGCCCAGAAAGCTTTGGAATTTTTGCATCCACCATTACCGTTTCCGTTTCGTAGGATTTATCAACGCTATCCACCTGCACACCCGCTCCGCAGGATGCAACCAGCAATACAAGCGCAAGAACCGGCAGTTTTTTTACAAGATTATACAAATTAAACCTCCGCTACCTTCATTTATTATTCGCTCCAAAGTTGTGGCAAGCTTTCTTCGTGCTTCATCCGGCATTTTTGAAAGCTTGTTGTTTACGCCTTCGTTCACAAGCTCATATAAGGACTTGCCGAAAATGTTTGACTCCCAGATTTTTGCAGGGTCAGAATTAAATTCGTCCAAAAGATAATGAACAAGTTCTTCCGATTGCTTTTCCGTTCCCACAATCGGGCTGACTTCCGCCTGAATGTTTGCACGAATCATATGGATGCTTGGGGCAGATGCTTTTAGCTTTACGCCGTATCTTCCGCCTTGCTTAACTATTTTCGGTTCTTCCAAGGTAAGCTCGTCGGTGGTTGGTGACACAACGCCGTATCCGCACTCTTTCACCTGATGGAGAGCATAGGAAATTTTGTCGTATTCGCTCTTTGTTTTAGCAAGGTCGCGGATAAGGGAAACAAGCTCTTCTTCGTCTTTGATTTCAAAGCCCGATTCTTCGCCCAAAACCTGATAGAACAGTTCTTCCGGCGTGTTTATATCAAGGATTGCTTTTCCTGAGCCCAAATCTATGCCATCTATATTTGAAGATTTTATAAAATCATAGCCGGAAAGATTTTTGCAGAAATCTTGCACGTTGCGGATTTTTTCCAAAGGCTCAATTTCGGAAAGCACAGCCTTATTAAGCTTTTCGGAAAGCCAATGTTCTCCGCCAAGCCCGCTTACCCAGCCCGGCATTCGTATTTTTATTTCAGATAACGGGAATTCAAATAGCACCGTTTCGATTATTCGCTCAACGTCTTCTTCGGTAAGTTCCGCACAGCTTACCGCCACAACAGGAACGCCGTATTTCTCTTCAAGCTCACATTTTAAGTCACGACAGGCTGAAGAGTCAGGGTTTTTTGAATTTAAAAGGATGATAAACGGCTTGTTAATTCCCTTTAGCTCGCCTACTACCCGCTCTTCGGCGTGTTCATAGCTTTTTCGCGGAATATCTGCAATGCTTCCGTCGGTGGTTACCAAAAGTCCGATTGTGGAATGGTCACAGATTACCTTTTTTGTTCCAATCTCCGCTGCTTCAAAAAATGGCAACGGCTCATCTGACCACGGGGTTGTTACCATTCTCGGCTCATCGTCTTCCATATACCCTGTCGAATCTTCCACAATGTAACCTACGCAGTCAATCATCCGCACTTTCATTTTGGCATTGCCCGAAAGAGTTACGCTGACCGCTTCGTTTGGCACAAACTTCGGCTCGGTGGTCATTATGGTTCTGCCCATTGCTGATTGTGGCAGTTCGTCCCTTGCCCTTTGGGCGTCATAGCTGTTTTCAATGTTGGGAATCACCATCAAATCCATAAACTTCTTTATAAAGGTGGACTTTCCTGTGCGCACAGGGCCTACTACGCCGATATACACATTCCCTCCTGAGCGCTCCTTTATATCCTGATAAATACTGTATTCTGTCACTTTTGCTCCTCCCTTTCCTTAACATAGTACAGGTTTACTACATATATATTGGAGATAAAACGGTTTTAGTACAAAAAAGTTGGGTTGTTGACGGGCAGATGGTTTTGTGGTATAATTTGAAAAAGAAAGGTCGGTGTTTTGATGAACTTAGATGCATATGCAAAATATACTACTAATTTAATAAGTTCGTTTCTTTCAAGGAAAGCCGTTGCGCCATTTCCTGCAGAGCTTGACGCCAATCTTTTCTTCAGGTTTTGTGCATTTCACAAAATTCAGAATTTGGTATATCTTGCTCTCTCTGAAACCGATATGTCGGAAGAGCTATCAAAACTTTTCAAAAATTCCTATTTTGCATTGCTGAACTTTATGGCGGTGCAACAGCATTATATCGAAAAGGTTGAAAGTGCTTTTGAAGATGCGGGTATTGATTACTTTATTATAAAAGGAAGCGAAACCGCAAAGTTTTATCCATCCGCCGATATGCGCCAGTCTTCCGATTTTGATATTTATATAGGAAACGAAAAGGCAGAGCTTGCCCGTGATATTATGGTGAATTTAGGATTTGCCGTTGAAGATTATGCCGATGATGACGGCCACGACAAGTATATTATAAATAATGCTATTTTGTGCGAGCTTCATAGAGTGCTTGTTCAGGACGATTTCCCTTGGAAGGATGAGTGCAACAAGATTCCTGACCGCGTGATTAAATGCGAAAAAGGCGAGCATCGCTATGAAATGAGCATTGAAGATGCTTACATCTATAACCTTGCCCATGCGGCGAACCATATAAAAAGTGCAGGCATCGGCATCAGGGTGTTTGTTGACCTGTGGCTTATGTATTCAAAATGCAAAGATAAATTTGATTGGGAATGTCTTAACGAAAGGCTTGAGAATGCAAAACTCAAGAAATTTGAAGAATGTTCAAGAGCACTTTTCCTATATTGGTTTGAGGGAGTAGAAACAGCCGATCCTACCATAAAGGCTATGGCAGAATTTGTGCTAGAAAGCGGTTGGATTGGAACATACGACCAGTATGCTTCCGCAAAACTTGCAGAAGAATCGGCAGATAGTGCTTCTTCCGCATCTGCAAAGTTTGAAAGCTATAAAAAAATGATTTTCCCGTCTTATAAGGATTTGGTAAGCCGATACCCAAAGGCAGAAAAGCATAAAATTCTTGTTCCGTATTATTACGTTTACAGGATTGTTAAGTCTGTTTTCGGGAAAGACGGCGGAGCAAAAAGGGTGATTGGCGAAATAAATACTGCAAACCTTAAAGATGGACAGGATTTATTGAAATTGAAAAAAGAAATAGGATTATGATAAAAAGGTACTACATTTAGTAGTACCTTTTTTAGTCTATAAATTTTAATATATCTTGCGTATCACGTTTGTATGACTTGGCGGCTTTTGCGCCATCCTTTGGCAGATTGCCTACCATAACCAAGGATACGATTGTTTCGGATTTTGGAATATTCAAAAGCTCGTACAAGAAAGTGTCGTTATCCGGCTCGCTGCCCCAGATAATAGGGCAATTGGCAATTCCCTGTGATCCCAGCGCATACAAAAGGTTCATAAGGAATATACCGCCGTCCACAAACAGCGTGTGTCGCTCAAATTCATTTTGGTATAGGTTCAGGTCACCTGTGATTGCCAAAATTGCCGCCGTGTCCGTAAAGCCACTCATACCGCCATGTCTGGCTATAATTTTTTTGCATTTATCCGCGTTATCGCAAACGTAAACTCTTGTTGACTGACGGTTGCACGCACTTGGCGCTGTTTGAGCAATTCGAACAGCTTCTGCAAGCTTTTCGCGGTCTACTTTTTCAGGAGCAAAATTGCGGATGCTGTGACGGTTTTCTGCAATTCTTTCAAAATCACTTAATGCATCAAAGTTTTCGCTTGTAATATCTATAGCTCCTGATATGGCTTTGTCGGTGTTATTTTTAAAGAATTTCTGCGGAATGAAGCTTACATCAACATCATGCTGGCTTTGAAAATCAATATAGTTTAAGATTATGCTTTCCGCAAGCTCTATTACCTGCTTGTCCTTGCCGCCAGCCTTACTATATTCTTCATAAAGCGAAATCAGCTTCATCACCTTTTCCTTGCCAAAGCCGGCACGGACATTTTTAAGGCTCAAAGCTTTTTCCAGAGGATGAATTATAAGTCGCATCTTTGTTGCCAAAATCTCCGCATTGTTTTCGTTCATCCCTGAATGTTCTAAATATCGGCTCATATCGTATCTGTGTAAAAAGTTTAGATATCTTGACTTTCCGTAATGAGTATTGGCAAGCAATTTCTTTATTGTTTCTTTAATCATTTAGCACCTCTTTTAATAACTCTTGAGATGTCTTCCTTAAAGCTGATAATCTTTCTTTAAAAGCTTCTTCCGGGAAAGGTTTCTCTATTTTTTCACAGAATGTTTCATAAGAACAATCGTCTTCTAAGAGATGTTCTCCTACACCCAAAGATTTTACCACATCTTTCACTTTATATCGTATTGGCAAGATACAACAATTCTTGTGGTTTAGCATAGTAAAAATAGCACCGTGGAATGTTGTTGTGAAAACATATTCCGCATTCTTTATAAGTGTGCTAAACTGTAATGGCTCGCATTGAACAATTTTATCGCACCAAATATGCCAAAAGCACGCCGATACAATCTTAAGACCCTTTTCCTTTGCAAATCTCTTAATATTTTCAATCATTGGCGGATCAATGCCATATGTGTAAACAAATATGTACTTTTCCTTTGGTGGTTTTATTGGTTTTGCCAGTTTTTCTACAGGAATAAGAAGAGTCGGATCGCATACTGTTTTAAGCTCCGTTCCCAAAGTGTCTTCTAAAACTTTTTTGGTATGGTCATCTCTTACATAAATGCATTTGAAATCAAAAATCCCCTTTGCCACATCTATGTTTTCATCAAGGGTTTCTTTTTTCATCTCGCCGATGCTCATAGCATAGGCAATCTTATTCTGATGGCCATTGTCCGTGCCAAAGAAGAATGGATCTTTGAAATATTTGTTATCCATATTCCATATCTCATCGCTTCCATAAATAAGACAATCAAAGTTTTCTTTCTCTATGTCTTGCTTTTTAATTGTTTTGAACTGCTTTAATGCTTTTAAGAATTTTACACACTTTTTAATTCTCAAGAAAAATTCTCGCTTTGGGTTGATTTTTAAGATGGTTTTTTTGATATGATATAATTTTGGTACATTCTCCAAGAAATACACCTGGTGACCCTGTTCTTCCAAGAATCCCTTTAAAGCATACCCTTGAAGATAGGAGCCCAGGTTATTCATTGCATCATATACTGTTATAATTCCAATTTTCATAATTCTTTCTCACTTTGTTTCATTACATATTCATAAATCTTATCTATAATTGCTTTATCAGTTTCTGTATCAAATTTTCGCGCAAACAATCTGTCCGATTCGGTTAGCATATCGAAATCTTCTGACCTGAACACATATGGGTTGTTTCCGTTTCCGCGTTTCCAATCAACAAGCCTTAAGTCACATGTATTTCCTTGTGAATCTTTATATATATCCACATTATTGTGATGTAAAACCATCTGCTTATACATTTCATCTGCACATATGGAGTAAGACGTAAATTTATATATGTCTTTTTTGCTTTTTAAAATTATCTTAATCGCATCATGAGTCAAAGACGCCCAGTTATATCCCTTTTTTATTTCATATTTACTATTCTTCATACGGTCAATTTTTAACTTCGCTTGCAAAATATAAAAATAGTTTCGCAGCCTTTTATTCGCAATCTTTATTCGGAATCTACTGATTCGTTGCTCATCAAACACGCTGATATCATCCTTATAGTATATGAAGTTTTCCTCCTTGTACTCAAAAAAATTGTGTATATAGTCTTGCGTTTTAATAGGTAGGTCTACGCCCGAAATCAGGTGATAATACTTGTACCCATCGGGGTTGATTTTACATGCAGTTTCAAAAAGATTTATTTCTGTTTTTACCTGGCTGTTGCCACCCCATTTAACATTTATTCTTTTTTTAGTAAAAATAACGTTGGCATTCTTTGCTAACAGTGCAAATTTCTTAAAATCAAAGTTTTTAACCTTTTTGTCTATATGTATAAATATGTCATTACGACTATCATCCAACAGTCTTATTAACTTTTCCAAAATGTAAAAATTGTTGTGTGCTATAATTAGATATGCATGCTTCATTTTTTCACCCCATTTTATCTAAGTTTCAATTTTGTTGCCGCAAATTTAAGCATAGCCTTTTTTTCGTCATATCCTATTCCTAAAACGAAGAAAACAATTGCTGACACCAAAACGGCAACCATAATGCATGCTGCCAACTCCACCAGAGAAGTAATAGAGATAAATGATTTTATACACATATTTATTACTGTACAAATTAAAGCAATCATAATATTCTTTAATATTATGACATAACTTCTCTTCAGATTTATGCCAGCGTACTTTCTTAAATAAAACATATTATATGTCAGATTTTTTACTGCTCCTAATATAGCGCTTACTCCTACGATGGCGTACACACCCAAATCTGTGAATTTTAAAAGCAGGAACACTGTCCCTGTACTTATAACGCTCGTAATCAACGTCGCCACAGCCTGGGGTCTCACCCTGTTAATAACTGTATAAATAGAGAACATTGCATATACAGGGCCGCTTACAAAAATTGATGCTAAACTTATATAAGTTAAATTTCGCATAAGTACTGCATCTTCTCCCGGGAGCCACAGCTCATAAAAGGTTTGGCAATAAACCAAAAATACTGAAATTATAACACAAGAACAAAACCCCAAAAGCTTTGTAGATGCCAAAAATTCGGTGTTCAAAGATTCCTTATCCTTTGCATACGCTTTTAAAAACTTCGGCACATATACATCAGAAATAGTGGAAATCAATGAAATTATCAGGTTTACAAAAGTCTTTGTTACACTGACACACCCTAAAACAGCGCCACCAATAAACAAATTGGTAATCAACAGATCAAGACCGTTCAGCAATATATGACTCAATTTCCCTATACTGTTCCATATGCCTGCCTTTACCATTGTCCATACTTTATTCCAGTGGAAATTGCTCACAGACACATTTATTTGCGGCAACAACTTGTAGGTGTAATAGACCGAAAAGAGAATTGTATAAACAGTGGAAATTAATGTAACTGCTACTGTATACTGGATTTTTACTCCAATAAACACAAAAGTAATGACTAAGAGCACCGAACGAATAATATTGGACTCCACCGTTCGCCAAGCACCCAGGTCTATTCTATTCTTCGCAAAATATACAACGCCGAATACCGATGTTGCAAGGGACAATGCGAAAGAGAAAAAGGTTAGCGCAAATGTAGCCTTTGCATCAGGAAGCAAGTGCTCTGATACATTTATAAAATGATTCAGATTCGGTATCATTATAACCGACAACAAAATGACAATTAACGCACAAAGTGTGTTTGCAATCAATGCCGAATTGAAGAATTTATTTGCCTCATCGTCATTATTTTTATGTAATTGTATAACAATAAATCGGCTTGCCATAGAGTTTAGCGATGCTGTTATTATTGTTACATAGTTTGTAAAGTTCTGCGCAAGACCGATTAGTCCGTAAGCTTCCATACCAACGTGCTTGGTTATGTATGGTGTTGTATAGAAGCTGATAAACAATGCACTTACAAAGGACACTATGTTTGCTATTAAGTTTGTGGACATCTGCCATTTACTGCTTTTTGCCATGCTTTCTCCCTCTTATTACTAAATCTGCTTTAAAATCTTTTTGTATAAATAATAAGCATATAAAAACTTGATATTTATTCTGCTCATTCTATATATCAGTTCCATTTTTTTGCTAAAGGAAACATTATTTCCTCTCTTAAAAGTTCTTATTTTTTCTTCGATTATTCTAATGCATTCTTCATCTTTTGCCTTTATTGCCTGACACCAAAGGTCTGCTATTCTTGAAAAATACTGTTCTTTCGCAAATCTTGCCAAATCTGCAAATCCAAGTTTTTCAAACTCCTTGGTTCTGCACTCTAATACATACAAAACATCCAGTTTCTTCTTCGAAAAATGGGATGTTAAAATACTGTTTTCGTGTACGATATAATAATACAGTTTTGCGTCCAAATACAGCCCTGCTTTCACCTTTTGAAGCGCAAACAGGGTGAAATAATCATCTTCGTGTATAATGCCTTCTTTAAAACGAAGGTCATTAAATAATTCTCTTTTATGTAGCTTTGTACAGGCAGAAACACCAGGGCCTAAAGTCTTATACATCTTCCAGTACATTTGTCTTAGGTCGGTTAGTATCTCCATTCCATAGTCTTCGCCTGCATGACAGGAAGAATATTCAGGGTTCGTTGTGTGAATGGTATCAAACTGTACGAAATCCGTATTGTATCTTTCACATGCAGAAACTAAAATTTCAACGGCGTTGTCCACAATATAATCGTCGCTGTCTATGAACATTATGTACTCGCCCTTTGCAACGTCAAGACCTGCATTTCTTGCAGAAGAAAGCCCACCGTTTTCCTTGTGTACTACCAAAACACGGCTATCTTTTTCGGCAAAATCATCGCAAATTTTTCCTGAATTATCCGGTGTTCCGTCATCCACTAAAATAACCTGCAGATTTTCATAAGTCTGGGTTAATATGCTGGTCACGCATCCCGTAATGTACTTTTCAACATTGTATACCGGTACAATAATGCTTACTAAAGGTTTCATATAATCCAATCCTTCACTTTTGCTTTAGAAAGTTCTACAATTTCTTGTAGGTTTTTTTCTGATTTTTGTATTTTGTCTGCTTCGCAGTTAACTGCACTCTCTATATTCCCTGTAACAGATAGTAGTCTTGCAATACGAGAATCATAGGTCCCGCTTGCCATTTCCACATAAAACGGTGTGCCCATAATAATTGAAAAGGCTGTGCCGTGGAATGAGCTTGTGCATACCGCTTTGGCATTTTTTATCATACTTATAAATTCAACAGGTGCACAATCATACATTTTTTCGCCGCT
>JAFUJN010000139.1 GCA_017468095.1 Clostridia bacterium | reverse complement strand
TAGAAGAAGTTTTCTTTAATATAATTATAGAAGTAAATGAAAACAGGGAAAATACATACACAAAGACAAATCCTGTTATGTATAAAGCATTGGAGTATATTGATGAAAACCTTTTGACAATAGAGAGCATTGATGAAATCTGCAATAAACTTTTCATAACCAAAAGCCACTTGCATCACCTTTTTATAAAACACCTTAATATAACACCGAAAAAGTATATTACGGCAAAAAGGCTTGCCCTTGCTCGTCAGGAAATTTATGCAGGCAAAAAGGCTACCGAAGTTTGTATAAAATGCGGTTTTCAGGATGACTCTGCTTTTTATAGGGCGTATAAAAAGCACTTTGGGAAAAATCCGTCAGGGAGCGATTTTCAAAAGTCCCTTTAAATTACTAATTTCGGTGAAGCACTTGATAAGCTTCAGGAAAACTGAAAGTGCAAGCAGATAAAGGGAACAGGAATAAAAAAATGGTAATAAAATGAATTTTTACATTTACATACATGTTTTTTTATGATACAATGACTAAGTAATATTATAATCAGATGACATTATAATAAATCAATGATAGGAGAAAATAGTCATGAAAAAAGCACACATTGTAACCCATACTCATTGGGACAGAGAATGGAGATACCCAATCTGGGAGAACAGACAGTATCTTGTTGATATGATGGATGAGCTTCTTGAAATATTGGATACTCAGCCTGAATATTCTTGCTTTTTAACAGACGGTCAGACTATAATGGTAGAGGACTATCTGGAAATGAGACCGGAAATGCGAGAAAAGGTAGAAGGCTACATAAAGTCAGGCAGAATAGATGTGGGCCCTTGGTACACACTTCCTGATTTGTATCCTGTTTGCGGAGAAAGTTTGGTAAGAAATCTTTTAAAAGGCGACAGAAGTGCAAAAAAGCTTGGCAGACGCTTAGATGTTGCATACGAAAGCTTTGGTTGGGGACAAACAGCACAGTTCCCACAGATTTATAAGGGTTTCGGCCTTGACTTTGTGCTTGTTGCAAAAAATATTTCAGAGGACAGATGCCCAAATTGCGAATTTTTGTGGGAAGCTCCTGATGGAACAAAGGTATTTGCAACAAGACTTGGAGGACGCGGAAGAGCTAACTTCTTTATGAGTGTATATCTTCCAGTCATTACTGGCAAAACCTATACCACTGATGACTACTTCTTGAAGCTTGGAAAAGATGGCCAGGTTTACCACGAAGCAGACGGCAAGGGATTCTGGGAAGATTATTTCGTGATTGACGATAACGCTAAGGTCCACGACTCAAGAATCAAGGAATCTATTGAGTATGCATGGGATCTTATGAAAGATACCTTAACACCGGATGTGCGTGTTTTAATGAACGGTACCGACTCATCAACTGCACAGCCACAACTTGTAGAGATTGTTAAAAAGACAAGGGAAATGTTCCCTGACATAGAGTGGAATATTACTGCTTTAGAAGAGTATGTAAATGAATTTAAGGCTACGATTGACGAAACTAAGCTTAAAGTAATAAAGGGCGAACTTCGAGACGGCCCTGCATATAGATGTAGTGCAAATGCACTTGCAACAAGACCAAGAATTAAGATACTTAATAAGCATGTGGAAAATACTTTATTCAAAGTGGCAGAACCGCTTAGCTGTATGGAAGAAAAATATAATACTGCTTTTCTTGATAAAGCAGTTGATTATCTGCTTTTATCACATCCTCATGACAGTATTAACGGCGTTGCACAGGAAAAGACATCGGATGATACTATTTATCGTTTAAATCAAGGCTTGGAAATTGCAGAATGCGTGGCAAACACCGCTTGCAAGAATATAGTTAAGAGCATTGACTACTCAAAGTATGCAGACGATGCAATGATTTTTACGGTATTTAATACACTTCCTTATAAGAGAAACGAGGTAGTAAGGCTTTATATTGACTTCCCTCAGACTCTTAATGTATGGGATTTTGATATTTTTGACGGCGACAAAAAATTGGAAAAGCAGATTATATCAAGAAAAGAGGTTACGTTACCTGCTGCAAATATTCATACAAGACCGTTTCCACACGCAGTTGACCGCTATGAAGTGCTTGTGAGACTTGAGGACATTCCTGCTATGGGTTATAAAACAATCCACGCAGTTAAAACAGAAAATCTCAATCGTAAAACGGTATTCTGGCACGATATGAGAAAGTTTACAGGCGCAGAAATCTCCAAGACTCCAAATACAATGGAGAACGAATTTATTAAGGCTGAGATAAATGCAAACGGTACAATCACAATAACTGAAAAGACAACAGGCAGAACCTTTGAAAATCTCAACTACTTTGAGGAAACAGGTGACCAGGGAGATTATTGTATTTACTATCCGCCTTATCATAATAAGACTTATACTACAATCGGTGCAAATGCAAATATATGGTGCGAAGAAAACACCACACTATCTGCCACAATTTGCGCAAAGGTGAAGTTGACTGTTCCTGCTTATGCCATAATAAACGAAAATATGGTTAAGGGTGAAAGTAAGCGTAGCGAAGAGCTGACAGAAATCGAAATCAT
>JAFUJN010000138.1 GCA_017468095.1 Clostridia bacterium | reverse complement strand
TTTGCACAGAAGCTCATATTCGATTTAAGACTTAAGGGCGTTCACGCCGAACAGGATTTGTGCGGAAGAAGTCTTAAGGCACAAATGAAGTATGCCGACAAGCTTTCTGCAAAGTTCAGCATTGTAATAGGCGATGATGAAATTGCGAAAAATTCGGCAATACTTAAAAATATGAACAATGATGAAACTAAAGAAATTTCTATGACACCTGATGAAATCTGTAGCAAAATAAACGAGGAGGTCAGATAAATGGATACAATGAAAGGCTTAAAGCGTACACATTACTGCGGAGAAGTAACAGGCGTTGGAAACACAGTAGTTGTAGGCGGATATGTGCAGAAAATTAGAGATATGGGAACCCTTATCTTTATAGATTTAAGGGATAGAACAGGTATTGTTCAGCTTGCTTTTGACCCAAATACAGCAAGAGACGTTTTTGAAAAGGCATCACAGTGCCACTCAGAATACGTGCTTATGGCAAAGGGTCAGGTAAGAGAACGTGAAAGCAAAAATGCGGCTATTGCAACAGGCGACATCGAAATCTTTGTTGATGACCTGAGAATACTTGCAAAGGCGCAGACACCACCGTTTGAAATTACAGACGAAACAAACGTAAACGAAGAATTAAGACTAAAATACAGATATTTAGACCTTAGAAGAAAACCGCTTCAGGATAACATCATTATGAGAAGCAAAATTGCAAAGGTAGCACGTGACTACTTTGCAGAAAACGGTTTTATCGAAATTGAAACACCAATGATGATGAAGTCAACTCCTGAAGGTGCCCGTGACTATCTTGTTCCATCAAGAATTCACCACGGCAAGTTCTATGCACTTCCACAGTCACCACAGATTTATAAACAGCTTCTTATGATTGCAGGCTATGACAGATACATTCAGCTTGCAAGATGCTTCAGAGACGAAGACTTACGTGCTGACCGTCAGCCTGAATTTACACAGATAGATATGGAAATGTCTTTCGTTGAAGTGGAAGACATTTTGGAGATTGTTGAAGGTCTTATCACAACACTTTTCCGTGAAGTTCTTGGAAAAGAAATCACAGTTCCGCTTCCACGTTTAACATATCGTGAAGCTATGGAAAGATACGGTTCAGATAAGCCTGACACAAGATTTGGTATGGAAATTCAGGATATTTCTGACCTTGTAAAAGATTGCGACTTCGGCGTATTTACAGGTGCCATCGAAAACGGCGGTTCTGTTCGTGCAATCGTTGCTAAAAACGCAGTTGAAACCTATACAAGAAAAGAAATTGACCGCTTAACCGAATTTGCAAGAGGAATTGGCGCAAAGGGCCTTGCTTATGTACGCTGGGTTGAAGATGAACCAAACTGCTCATTTGCAAAGTTTATGAAGGAAGGCGAGCTTGAAGCTATCCTTTCAAGATTAGGTGCCGAAAAGGGCGACTTGGTTTTAATCGTTGCAGATAAGAACAGAGTTACACTTCCAACTCTTGGTGCGCTTCGTTTAAAGGTTGCAAAACAGCTTGATATCATCCCTGAAGGCTTCAACTTCCTATGGATTACAGAATTCCCATTCTTTGAATATAACGATGAAACAGGCTCTTGGGATGCTATGCACCATCCGTTCACAATGCCTATGGACGAGTGCATCCAGTATCTTGATTCTGACCCTGAAAAGGTTATTGCAAAAGCCTATGACCTTGTACTAAACGGCACAGAATTATCATCAGGTTCAATCAGAATTACAGACTATGAGCTACAGCAGAAGATGTTTGAAGCTTTAGGTCTTACAGAAGAAGAAATTGAAGCAAAATTCGGCTTCTTGGTTGAAGCGTATAAGTACGGCGCAGCACCACACGGCGGTTGCGGTATCGGCCTTGACCGCTTGGCTATGATTATGTGCGGAGCGGACAGCCTAAAGGACGTTACAGCATTCCCTAAGGTACAAAACGCATCAGAACTTATGTCAAATGCACCGGGTTTGGTTGACGAAAAACAGCTTACTGAACTTGCAATCGCAATAACAAAATCTGACAAATAATTTAATAAAAACTATTTACAAATTTCGAGGTTTATGATATAATATTTTTGTTGAGTAATAAATCTTTAATCGTTTGCTGTGACATCGACAAGATAGATTATACCTCGTGACACTTATGCCTTGTCTTGCTACTAGCAGACAAGGCATTTTTTGGTTTATGAAAGACAAAAATTATTTTCCAAAAAGAAAAGGAGAAAGAAAAATGAAACTTATTTACGACTTAGAAGACAAGCCAAAGTTAAAATCAAACTTAGTATTTGCTTTCCAGCAGCTACTATCAATCATCGCGGCAACACTATTGGTTCCGATTTTAGTAAACGCAGCGGCAGGAGAAGAAGTTCTTAACCAGGCTGCAGCACTATTTGGTGCAGGTGCAGGAACGCTTACTTACATTGCGTTCACAAGAAAAAAGAGCCCTGTTTATCTTGGTAGCTCATTCGCATTTATCTCACCTCTGATCGGTGCTTGTGCATTTGGATACTTCGGTATTTTCCTTGGTGCAGTTTTTGCAGGTTTGGTATATGTAATTATTGCAACAGTTATTAAGTTTGTTGGAACAAAGTGGGTAGATAAGCTTCTTCCTCCTGTAATCATAGGACCAACAGTTGCTTTGATCGGTTTAAGCCTTTGCGGAAGCGCTATTGCAAACGTTAACGGTTCAAATGCCGGCGGATACAACCTAATTCACATCCTTTGCGGACTTATCGCTTTCGGTGCTACAGTTTTAGCATCTGTAAAGGGCGGAATGACAGCAAAGCTAATCCCATTCATTATCGGTGTTGGAACAGGTTATGTTGCAGCAGCACTTTTCACAATTATCGGAAACCTTACTCAGACAGCATATCTTCAGGTTATCGATTTCTCACCACTTGTAAATAATTTTAAGGAAATCACACTTGATAGCTTCATAAGAGTTCCTGACTTCCTTGCTATCGGTATGTGGAAAGAAGGCCTTTCAAAGCTAAACGGCTGGCAGGGCGTATCACAGATTGCACTACTTTTTGCACCGGTTGCATTCGTAGTACTAGCAGAGCATATTGCTGACCACAAGAACCTAAGTTCAGTTATTGAAAGAGACCTTATCAAAGAACCTGGTCTTACACGTACACTTTTAGGTGACGGCGTTGGTTCAATCGTTGGTTCATTCTTCGGCGGATGCCCTAACACAACATACGGCGAAAGCGTTGGCTGTGTTGCTATCACAAGAAACGCATCAGTTTCAACAATTATCATTGCTGCAATCTACTCAATGGTGCTATCATTCTTCACACCATTCGTAGAATTTGTAAACACAATTCCAGCTTGCGTAATCGGCGGTATCTGTATCGCACTTTACGGCTTTATCGCAGTATCAGGTCTTAAGATGGTACAGAAAGTTGACCTTAATGAATCAAAGAACTTATTCGTAGTAAGTTCAATCTTGGTTACAGGTATCGGCGGACTAACACTTAACTTCGGTGCAGTTCAGATTACAAGCATCGCAACAGCTCTAATCATCGGTATTCTTACAAATCTTATCGTTAAGGATAAGGCAGAAGCTCCTGCAGTAGAAGAAGTAGCTGAAGAAGTAGTTGAAACTGTTGAAGAAGTTATAGAAGAAGTAGAAGAAACAACAGAAGAGGCGTAAACTTTTATCTATGAAATTCAAAGCAAGTCTATTTGACGAAAGTGCTGTAAAGCGTGCCATTGTGCGAATTGCCCACGAAATCATTGAAAAGAATGAAACTGTGGACGATATTTGCATAGTGGGAATTGAAACCCGCGGTGTGCCTATTGCAAACCGCTTGGCTGATGCGATTTACAGAATTGAAAACAAAAAAGTTACAGTAAGAACACTTGACATATCACCATTTCGTGACGATTTGATTTTTGACGAAAAGGAAATGATTAAAACCGCAAGTTTTGACTTTCCTATCGAGGGCAAAAGTATAATCTTAACCGATGATGTGATTTACACAGGACGTACTGTTCGAGCTGCATTGGATGCAATCCTGTCACAGGGAAGAGCTGCCAAAATTCAGCTTGCGGTTCTGGTTGATAGGGGCCATAGAGAGCTTCCTATCCGTGCTGATTATGTGGGCAAAAACGTGCCGACATCAAGGAACGAAATCATTAAGGTTAAACTCTCCGAAATCGACGGAACAGCTAGCGTCGAGCTGTTTGAAAAGGATAACTAAACTAAAAAATCCTGCAAGAAATTGCAGGATTTTTTGTGTCTCAAAAAAACTGTTGTAAATTTAATTATTTTGTGGTATTATATTACTGTCACATAAATTTAACAGTTTAATATAAGGGGCGGTATCTCTATTTTTATGGGTATTTTATACCCTTTTTCGTGATACTCTATTTATTGGAATTTTGGCAAAAATGCAAGCTCTCCATAGATAGGGTATATTTGAGATACAACCGATTCTGTTAGATTTGTGTGACAACAATCGGAGTTTGCGTTTTTCGGTGTGCAGACAATGATTGTTTGCACACTTTTTTAATTTATGGGAGGGTTTTAAATAGTGAAAAAGAAAACTTTAAGTATTATTGTTTCGATGTGTATGCTTTTGTCGATTGTTTTTGTGGCTCCGTTACAAGTTGATGCTGCAGCTGCTGATGATTTAATAAAAGTAGCAGAAGGAGAACTACATAATACTGATGGCAGTAAGTATGGAGAAGGAGCTTGGTGTGGTCATTTTATTATTTGGTGCGCTAATCAAGCGAATATACCAACAAGCATTCTTCCACGTTTGACAACAGCATCCGCGCACGTTGCTCATCCTAATTATAGAACACGGCAAAATTATTCTCCTAAAAGAGGCGATATCGTTATTTTAGATACCGATTCAAACGGAACAGCAAATCATATGGAGATTGTTACAGGCGTACATTCCGACGGTGTATATTCGATTGGTGGAAACACTACGATTAAGTGTGATGTTCCACAAAAAGGAAGTAACGGTGTTGAAACAAAAACAAGATATAATAGTATGATTGTAGGATATTTAGTAGTTAATTATGATGGTTCTACACCATCACCAACACCAACACCAACGCCAACACCTACCGAAAAACCTGATATTGATATTACAAACGATCCTGTTTTGACAGTTAAAGCAGGCACAACAGATACTGACACTGTTTTTTCTTGGGATGCAGTTGATGGTGCAACTTCCTACAATTTGAACATATTGAAAGGTAGTTGTCCTGATGGAGAAGCATACATAAGCAAGACAAATGTTTCTTCAGGAATAGAAATTTCTTTGCCTGCAGGAAACTATTATGCTTATATAGATGCTTGTAATGCGGATTTTACCGAACAGAAGACAAGCAACATCGTTTCCTTTGAAGTAGAAGATACTTCCGATATTATAAGCGGAACTTGTGGCAACAACCTGACTTGGACTTTTAATGAAAATACAGGTGCTTTGGCTATAACCGGCACAGGAAATATGTGGAATTGGGAAGGATGGATGTTGTACGATGATCCAGCACCATGGTATTCGGTGAATCATCTTATTAAAACGGTAAATATAGCCGACGGCGTAACGAGCATAGGTGAGTATGCTTTTCCTATGTGCCATTATTTAACAAGCATAACAATTCC
>JAFUJN010000137.1 GCA_017468095.1 Clostridia bacterium | reverse complement strand
CGATTCATCGCCGGTGGCTACGGTGTTGAACTTAAATAAACATCAAAAAAGACCCTATAAATCATAGGGTCTTTTTTTTGATTTACTGTTAAAAAGTTGGATATTTTTCCCCAAAACCTATTGCAAAATGCCGATAAAAGTGCTATAATACTAAAGATGCAATAAGGAGAGGTGGCCGAGTGGCCGAAGGCGCAACATTGGAAATGTTGTGAGGGTAACACCTCCGTGAGTTCGAATCTCATCCTCTCCTCCACGTCAGAGCAAAGTACGCGTAGCTCGGTTTCCACCTTACGGTGAAAACGTGGCATAGCTTCCTTGCTCTTCCTTTTTCCCGAAAAGCCAAGGCTTTTCGGGAGTACAAAAGGCATTAGGGGAAAATTTTACTAAAGACAGATATTAGCTGTTTAAACTATTTTACTGCCCTAAAATATGGGCAAATGAGAAATAAAATTGTGCGCATATAGCCGAATGGGTTTCCATCCGGTATATGCTCTTTTTTTCTGGATACAAAAAGGAGAGATGCTTATGTTAAAAAGACTTGCACAAAGCGTACGAGAGTACAAACTGGCTACAATTTTGACATTGATTTTTATTACAGGAGAGGCGATTATTGAAACCGCTATTCCGTTCAAAACCGCAGAACTGGTAAACGGAATTAAAAACGGTGTAGAAATGAGCCATGTTTTAAAGACAGGTGGAATCCTTGCTCTTATGGCAATTTTATCACTTGCTTGCGGAGCTATTGCCGCATATACCTGCGCCAAAGCATCTGCCGGATTTGCCAAAAACCTTCGCGGCGATATGATGGGCAAAATTCAGCAGTATGCATTCTCTAATATTGACAAATTCTCATCTTCATCTTTGGTGACAAGACTTACAACCGACGTTGGTAACGTGCAGATGTCTTTTATGATGATTATAAGAACAGCAATACGAAGCCCGTTAATGCTTATCTTTTCTGTAGTTATGGCATACATAATGGGTGGCGCACTGGCAACCGCATTTGTTGTGGTAATCCCAATTCTTGCAGTTGGACTTTACCTTGTAAGCCAAAAGGCTATGCCTGCGTTCAGACGAGTATTCAAAAAGTATGACCGATTAAATGAATCAATCGAAGAAAATGTCCGTGCAATGCGAATTGTAAAGGGATTTTCACGAGAAGACTACGAAAAAGAGAAGTTTAAAGGCGCAGCGGACGATATCTGTAACGACTTTACAAAAGCCGAAAAAATTGTTGCCTTAAACACACCGCTTATGCAACTGTGTATGAACATAAATATGATTTTTGTGCTTTTAATCGGCTCAAAAATGACTATTGAAAGTTTTGGCGCAGATGTTGACGTAGGCCAGATGTCTGCAATGCTGACATATGGTATGCAGATACTTATGTCCCTTATGATGCTTTCAATGATTTATGTTATGATAACAATGTCAACAGAATCTGCAAAGCGTATCTGCGAAGTTTTGGACGAAACTTCAGAAATGACCGAAAAGGAAAACCCAATCCGCGAGATTAAGGACGGCTCTATTGACTTTTCGGACGTAAACTTCAAGTACTCAAAAAAGGCAAAGAAAAATGCCCTTTCAGATATAAACATTCACATAAAATCAGGTATGACCGTGGGAATTATAGGCGGAACAGGTTCAGGAAAATCATCCCTTGTTCAGCTTATTCCGCGTCTTTATGATGTAACCGAAGGAAGCGTTAAAGTTGGCGGAGTTGATGTTCGTGAATATGGCATCACAGAGCTTAGAAACTCCGTTGCAATGGTGCTTCAAAAGAATTTGCTATTTTCAGGAACTATAAAGGAAAACCTTTTGTGGGGAAATGAAAACGCAACTGACGATGAAATAAAAGAAGCTTGTCGATTAGCACAAGCAGATGAATTTATTGAAACTTTCCCTGATAAATACGAAACAAAAATCGAACAGGGCGGAACAAACGTATCAGGCGGACAAAGACAAAGACTTTGTATTGCAAGAGCACTTGTTAAAAAGCCGAAAATCCTTATTCTGGACGATTCCACAAGCGCTGTTGATACAAAGACAGATGCTTTAATCCGTCAGGGATTTTCAGAATTTATCCCTGAAACAACCAAAATCATTATTGCACAGCGTGTGGCATCTGTAATGGATGCGGATATGATTGTGGTTATGGAAAACGGCAAGATTTCCGATATAGGAAACCACGAAGAGCTCCTTAGTCGCTCAGATATTTATAAAGAAATTTATGAACAGCAGACAAACGGAGGTGAGGACAATGAATAAAAAGCCAAAGGCAAAAAAGGGAACATTTTCCCGTCTTATTAAGCTACTTTATGAGTTTTATCCAAGACTTCTCCCGATAACAATTTTCTGCATATTGTTCTCTGCAGCATCTTCTGCGGTTCCAGACCTTTACATCCAAAAGGTTATGGCAGTTATTGAAAAATGGTATATGACAGGTGATTGGGCATCAGCTTACCCTGAAGTTTTGCCGCTTATCATCACCTTGTCAGTAATCTATGTAATATCCCTTGCGGCGGTGTATATCTATACTCAGCTAATGGCGGTTATTACTCAAGGATTCTTGGGCAAAATGCGTTGCAAGATGTTTGACGGTATGCAGAATTTGCCTGTCAGATTCTTTGACACAAACAAGCACGGCGACATAATGAGTTATTACACTAACGACATTGACACACTTCGTCAGCTTATATCTCAGGCGATTCCATCTATTCTGCGAGCAGGTTCGGTGGTAATCTGTGTTCTTGGAATTATGCTGTATTTCAGCGTATGGATGACCTTGGTTGTGCTCATTGGCGTTGTGGCAATGACCGTTGTATCGAAAAAGTTCGGCGGTGGCTCTGCTAAATACTTTATCCGTCAGCAAAGGGCTATGGGTAAGGCGGAAGGCTTTATTCAGGAAATGATGAACGGACAAAAGGTTATAAAGGTATTCTGCCACGAAAAAGAAGTTGAAGCGGATTTTGAAAAGGTAAATAACGAGCTTTTTGAAGATAGTAGCAGGGCTCATGCTTATGCAAATATTCTAGGCCCGATTATCGGTAACATTGGTAACATTCTTTATGTTTTGGTTGCCATTGCCGGCGGTATTTTCTATATTACCAAAGTACCAAATGTAAGTTTTTCAGGTATGGCACTTTCAATAAGCATCATTGTGCCGTTTTTAAATATGACAAAGCAGTTCACGGGAAGCGTCAATCAGCTTTCACAGCAGATAAATGCTATCGTTATGGGTCTTGCAGGTGCAGATAGAATATTTGCCCTTATGGATCAGGAGCCGGAGGTTGACGATGGCTATGTAACCTTGGTAAACGCCAAAGTTTCAGAAGACGGCAAAATCACAGAAACCAAACACCATACAGGTACTTGGGCTTGGAAGCATCCTCACGGTGACGGAAGCCTTACTTACACGCTTTTAAAGGGTGATGTAAGAATGGTGGACGTTGACTTTGGATACACCGATGAAAAGTTGGTTTTAAAGAATGTATCCGTTTATGCAGAGCCTGGTCAAAAGGTGGCTTTTGTTGGTGCAACAGGTGCAGGTAAGACCACAATCACCAACCTTATCAACAGGTTTTATGATATTGAAGACGGAAAAATCCGTTATGACGGCATAAACATCAATAAGATTAAAAAGTCGGATTTAAGACGTTCTTTGGGTATTGTTCTTCAGGAAACAAATCTGTTCACGGGAACCGTTATGGACAATATCCGCTACGGAAACCTTGATGCAACCGATGAAGAATGTATTGATGCTGCAAAACTTGCAGGTGCTGATGACTTTATTACAAGACTTCCTGACGGCTATAACACCGAGCTTACCAATAACGGTGCAAACTTATCACAGTGTCAGCGTCAGCTTATTTCTATCGCAAGAGCGGCAGTTGCAGACCCGCCTGTTATGATAATGGACGAGGCAACATCAAGCATTGATACCAGAACCGAAGCCATTGTGCAACGTGGTATGGATAAATTGATGCAGGGAAGAACTGTGTTCGTAATTGCTCACAGACTTTCAACCGTTAAGAACTCTGACGTTATTATGGTTTTGGAAGACGGACAGATTATAGAACGCGGAACTCACGATGACTTAATTAGCCAAAAAGGTAAGTATTACCAACTTTACACAGGCGCTTTTGAACTTGAATAATAAAAAAACTCTGAACGATTAGTTCAGAGTTTTTTTGTTGTGTTTATTTAAGCTCAACGCCATATCCACCAGTAACATATCGTCTGACTAGCATAACATCTTGAATGTCAACTTCGCTATCAGCATTTACATCACCAGGAGTGCAGGCTGGTTCTTCTGATGTTCCATTGCTTTCAAAATGAATTGTTGCATTTAGAAGTGGTACGTTGCCTGAATCAATTGAAATATTATTCCAATCTTCTTCAGTACCGGAATAGTAAACGTCGGTTAAGCTAGTACATTTATAAAACGCCCTGTCATTAATGGAGGTAACACTATCAGGGATAGTTACACTGGTAAGCTCTGTGCAGTTTTCAAATGTTCCGTTTACAATGCGAGTAACGCTATCAGGAATGATTATGCTTTTAAGCCCTGTGCAGTTCAAAAATGCGTACATATAAATATTAGTAACGCTATTAGGGATGGTTATGCTTTTAAGCCCAGTGCAGTTATAAAATGCCCAAGCATCAATGGAAGTAACGCTATCAGGGATAATTACGCTAGTAAGCTTTGTGCAGTTTTGAAATGCATAGGCGCTAATAGAAGTAACGCTATCTGGGATAGTTATGTTGGTAAGTCCAGTACAGTAAGAAAATGCGTAGATTCCAATAGAAGTTACAGGATACCTGTTAATGGTGTCAGGTATCACCATTTCGCCTCTGGCAGATTCGTCGCAATCAGTGATTGTAATTTTTCCATTGGAAATTTCATAAGTCAAATTACCATAAGTTTCAGCAGCGACACTTACATTTACAAGTGCCATAATACTAAATAGCATCATCAATAATGTTAATAAAAGTTTCTTTTTCATATTGTTGTTCCTTCTTTCGTAAAAATTAAAAAAGTGCGCAGCCGAAGCTACGCACGAAAAATGCACTACTCCGATTGCTGCGACACAAAGTTTTCTCATAACACAAGTATGCGAAAATAGAGTATGCATTTTTACCGAAAGGTAAAAAAATACACACCTGTGCTTTGAGAAAATATTAAACTTTATGTCGCAAATTCAGTATAGCACATATGAAAATAAATTGCAAGAAAAAACATTTGTAAGTGGATTATGCCCACATCAGCCCGAAATAGCAAACGGGACGATGAAGGCATCGTCCCCTACAATTATGGTAAGGCGGAAATGTAGGGGAGGGTCCCTGTGCCCTCCCGAAAACGGGCGGGGATGGAACCCCGCCCCTACGATACGAATACAAT
>JAFUJN010000136.1 GCA_017468095.1 Clostridia bacterium | reverse complement strand
TCATAACGGGAAAATATACCTTTTCATCGGTACAAACCACAAGTCCGAAATCAGGAGTTCTCGCCTCTACGTATTCAACTACCTTTTTGGAGTCTTCCCCAAGATATGTACCCCACAAAAGTTCTTCCTTTTCAAAATCATAAACACCTGCTCCGTTAAAAACCACTATCGGTGCATTTGGTTCTACCCATTTTCGCATTAAACCTGCACCTTTTGGGACTCTGCCTGTTACAAAAGTGAATTTTCCACCTTGTTCCTTAAAATAATTTATGGCACGAATATTTTCTTCCGAAACGATTGATTCTGATGTAAGCAAGGTACCGTCAAGGTCGGTGCATAAAAGTATTCCGTCAAATTTTCCCATTTTACTCTCCCAGATTTTTCTTTTCAATGTAAATAACGTTGTCGCAAATATCAAATGCCGCCTGTTTATGGCTAACAATTATACAGGTTTTATCCGTCATATTGCGGATTGCTGAAAGAAGTGCCTTTTCGGCTACTGAATCAAGCGCTGATGTTGACTCATCCAAAAGAAGTATTGGCGCATTATGAAGTAGTGCTCGTGCAATGGAAATTCGTTGCGCCTGACCCTCGGAAAGTCCAAGGCCTTTTTCGCCCAAAACGGTGTCAAGACCCAAATCAAGCGTTTCTATGAAATCCCAAATCTGCGCAATCTTACAAGCGTTTATAATATCTTCTTCTGCGGCATTAGCGTGTCCGAATGATACATTTTCACGGATAGTTCCTGATAAAATCAGGTTTCCTTGCGGAACATAGGCGAAAAGCGGTCTTGTGTCCTTTCCTATCTCAATTTCGCCAAAGTCACCTTTTGCATAAATTCTTCCGCTGTCAGGATTCATTATTCCCAAAAGAAGTTTAATTGCGGTGCTCTTTCCCGCTCCTGATTCTCCGGCAATAACAACACATTCGCCCTTTTTAATCTTCATATCAATGCCTGATACCACAGAGTCATCGCTATATGAGAATGTTGCATTTTCATATACAATCTCAGTTAGGTCATTATAAATCTTTGCATCTATTTCCTGACCGCTTTCACTCTCACTCTTTAAATCTTCAAGCTCTAAAATTCTTTCTATTGATGCCGAAACCGCAAAGGCTTGCGGAAGTAGCGATGACATATTTTTAAACGGCATCTGAATTTGATTTACTAAAGCCAAAATTGCCATTACATCACCATAAGTAAGCGCTCCCTGGGAAAGCCTGTATGCGCCATAACCCAAAGCAAAATAGTATCCCGCATTAAATATGAGGAAAAGTCCCACTTGTGCAACTAAAGATACAGTTACTCTGATAATACGAAGTTTATAGCTCTTTTCCTGAAGTTCCTGACTTTTATCAAGAACCATTTTCTCATTTCCAAAGGATTTTACAACTAAAAGATTTTGCAAAATCTCAAGCATAAATGACTTTGTTTTTCCGTCATATTCCTGACACTTTTTGTGCATCACTTTAAATTTTGCGGAGTAAATTCTTGCTCCAACCGCAACCAATGGGCCAATACACAAGATTATAACTGCCAAAGTTGCGTCTATGTTATAAAGCACAAAAAATGCGCCAATAATGCTGGTTAAAAACAATGCCGCAGACGGAACTATGGCTATTATTCCGTTTACAATCACAGACACGTCGCTGTCTATTCGGTTTAAAAGTTCGCCTGAATGATATTTTGCAACAGATAAGTAGTCTTTCTCTATGAGCGTCTTGAAAATATGACGTTTTAGGTTAATTTCAAATCTTGAAGATGCGTGAACGTTTATGTAGTTTGCAATAATTTGTAGTACAAGCCTGAACAGTAAAAGTCCTACTAAAATTCCAAATGCCACACCGAATACGCCGTCTGTTGTATTCGTTGCAACATCAATAACATCTTTTGAGGCTGTGGCAAAGCGTACCTGTATAATGGACATTGCTACACTCAGCAAAGTTAATATAATTATTACAGGAAAGCTTTTCTTTCCGTTTTTAAATATCCATTCCCAAACTCTTTTTTTCATAGTTTCCCTCTTATAATTTCTTTTTCAGTTATTACATAGTCCATAGAAACATCATTCTCGTCAGTCTCTATGCTATCTACAAGCTGAAAGTCATAACAAAATCCTATTTTTACGGCTTTAATACCTTTTAAGAACTTATCATAACAGCCTTTTCCAAAGCCTATTCGTCCGCCATCTCGGTCAAAAGCTATCCCCGGCACCAATACCACATCTATTTTAGATAGCTCAAATGAAATTCTTTCTTTCGGCTCTTTAACGGAAAATGTTCCTTTTTCAAATTCCATGCCTTCTGTTATCTTAAAAGCTGTAATTTCAAAAGTTTTGCTATCGGTTACAGGGACCAAAACTTTCTTTTCCAAAGAAAAAGCGTTATTTATTATAGCTTTAGTGTCAACTTCATTTCCAAGTGGCAAATAAAGCATAATAGCTTTCGCATTTTTGTATTGTTCGCTTTCCAGAAATATTTTCTGCGCCATCTGGCTTTTTTCAAAAACCTCTTCGGGCATCATATTTCTGCGTTTTTGTTTCATTTCTTCTCTGATTTTGTTTTTCATAATCTGTTACACAAGCTCCGGTACTTTGCTCGCATCTGCTACTTCACTATATGGCAAAACAAACTTGAAAGCATTATGCACAATTTCAAATTGTGTCTTTTCCGCATCAATTATTTCGCCGTCAATACAAATTCGCATCTTGCCTTTATTCGGCGTTACCGTTATATTCTGGCAACTTTTAGTTGATATGTATTTTTCAACGCCACGGACGTTGTGAATTGTGCCTTTCATATAATGTGGCAATAGTGAAATAAACTTACTTCTTGTTAAATTTTTTATAATATTGACATTGATAAATCCGTCCTTTATAGATGCCAAAGGATTACTTTTTATTCCGCCACCGCAATAACATCCGTTAGCAAGAGATGTTAATAAAAGTTTTCCGTTATGCGCTGGCTTTCCGTCTATTTCAATTTTAAGGTCTGAGCCCTTTTTCTTTATAAGCGTAATCAAGATTGACAAAAAATATGCAAGCGACCCTGATACAAAAGGTTTCTTTTTCATTTCCTGAGTAAGGTCAGCCACATTGCAATCAAAACCGATATTAAACATATTAACGCAGTAACCAATCTTTTCTTTGGTAGAAAATTTTATGGCATCACATTCTACAGCTTCACCTTTTAATTGTCCCTCAATATCTGAAAAGCCACTCGCTTTATCAAAATTACGGCAAAAATCGTTGCCTGTTCCAATAGGAATTACACCGATTTCAGTGCCTTTTGTTTCGATAGCTCCGTTTAATACTTCGCTTAAAGTTCCGTCGCCACCGCAGGCAATAAAACGGGCTGCGCCAAATTTTTCACAGAAGTTTTTTACATATTCTTCGGCATCGCCTATGCTTTTGGTTATGTAAATTTGTGCGTCTGCCTTTAATTTTGAGATTGTATTATTTATAGAGTCAATAAGGGCATCAATATTTTTTCCTTGTCCCGCTTCGGGATTTATCACAAAAATAGTTTTCATTTGTACTCCTTACTAATTACAGTTTATGGAAAATAGGCTTTCGCTTTTCAAATGTACATACATGTCCAAAAACTTCCTTTGCCATAGCCATTGCTTCTTTGGAATATTGTCCCAAACGGCTTACATCGTGAGCATCCGAGCCGATTGTCACAATTTCACCGCCAAGCTCACGAAAACGCTTAAGGTAATCAATAGATGGAAGAAAATCTCCTGCCTTATCAACACCGCTTGTGTTTATTTCCATACCCTTTCCCTTTGCAACAAGTATCTTCATAATCTCATCCGCCATATCACGTACTTCGGAATACGGCAAAGTGCTGTGAGTCGGGTTATGTGTGGATTTAAAAACATAAGTAAGATGACCCAAAACATCAAAATCGTCGTGAAGCTTTACACACTCTATGGTATCCTTAAGGTATTTGTCAACACCCTGCCTAAAGTCAATCCCATCCCAGAATTCAGGAAAATATGGGTCATAACCGTCAGCATAATGTACAGAACCTAACACAAAATCGAATTCACGACCTTTTATAAACTCTTCTGCAACTTCCTTATTCCAAAGCGTAAGGCCCATTTCAATGCCTCTACGGATTTTTACTTTATCGGAAACCAAGTGGTCGTATGCCTTGCTATAGTCCTCAAGAGTAAAAAGATAGTGCACTCCATCAGGTTTTCCGTTTAAATCGTGATGGTCGGTAAAACATATCTCGGAAAGCCCAAGCTTTTCTGCTTCTTTTATAACTGCTTCCGGTGACTCTTCCGAGTCAAAAGAAATACTTGTATGTATGTGATAATCAAACATTTTCTTGCTCCCTTAAATAAAAATGGCAATATATATTAGATTATATCATATTTCGTGTTTTTTTTCAACAACAAAAAAAGAGAGAAATTTTTCTCTCTTTTTTATTGTTATTTATTTGTATCTTTGGCTGATTCATTCTCAATAAGTCCGTCAGGGGTTTCCACCATATCGTGACTCTTCAAAAGG
>JAFUJN010000135.1 GCA_017468095.1 Clostridia bacterium | reverse complement strand
TTCGCTACGCTGTATTGACTTAGGGTTAACAAGATGCACTTTTGCACCAATTCCCAAAACATCACGAATTTTATCTGTGATTGATTTTTCCAAAGTTTCAATAGATTTAACGTCGTCCGCGAATAACTGTTCGCTCATTTCAACGTTTACATCGAAAGTATCAGTATTATTAACTCTATCAACTACGATCTGGTAGTTAGGAGTAATATCTCCGCCAACACTCATCAAAACTTCTTCAATCTGTGATGGGAATACGTTTACGCCACGTATAATAAGCATATCATCACTTCTACCGCAAGACTTCTTCATACGAATATGAGTTCTGCCACACTTACAAGGTTCAGCGATTAGCTGACAAATATCACGTGTTCTGTAACGGATAAGAGGGAAGCCCTCTTTTGTAATTGTTGTAAATACAAGCTCGCCCTGTTCACCGTATGGTAGAACATCGCCTGTATCAGGGTCAATGATTTCTGGAATAAACATATCTTCCCAAACGTGCATACCGCATTGATATTCACATTCACAAGCAACACCAGGACCCATAATTTCAGATAAGCCATAAATATCATAAGCCTTAAGGCCTAGCTTTTCTTCAATAGCATGACGCATTTCTTCTGTCCAAGGCTCTGCACCAAAGATACCTGCTTTTAGCTTAAGCTGATCTTTAAGACCTGCTTCTTCGATTGATTCGCCAAGGTATAAAGCATAAGATGGGGTACAGCAAAGACAAGTAGAGCCGAAGTCAACCATTGTCTGAATCTGGTTGTGAGTATTACCAGAAGAAGTTGGGATAACAGTAGCACCAATCTTTGTAGCACCGCCATGTGCACCAAGACCGCCTGTAAACAGACCGTATCCATAAGAAACCTGAACAAAGTCTTCTTTTCCAAGACCAACGGCATACATCATTCTTGCAACGCCGTCATCCCAGTCGTTTAAGTCCTTTTCAGTATAACCAACAACGATTTTCTTTCCTGTTGTACCGCTTGATGCGTGAACACGGACAATATCGTTCATTGGTACTGCAAAAAGTCCATACGGATAATAGTCACGCAAATCCTGCTTATATGAAAATGGTAGCTTTGAAAGATCGTCAACTGACTTAATATCATCAGGAGTAAGACCTTTTTCGTCCATTCTCTTGCGGAATAGCTCTACATTTTCATACATTCTTTTTACCTGCCAGCATAGTCTTTCGCTTTGAAGCTTGCGAAGTTCTTCTCTCGGCATGGTTTCGATTTCTTTTTGCCACATTGCCATCTTAATCGCCTCCTATAAATTATAACCTAAATTAAAAGCTTCCAAATTGATATCCAAAAACTTTGGTGGAACTGTAGTTTTAATTGTTTCAATCCATTTTTCGTAAGCAATGTCAGTACTTTTTGCCATAACACCGATTAAAACAACGTTTACAGCCTTAAAATTGCCTGCCTTTTCAGCAAGTGAAAGGGCATCAACTAAAGTAACATCCAACTTTTCTTTAAGTTTATCTGCGATATTTTCAGGATAATCCATAGCACCTGTAATTACAGGCATTGGATCGATTTCCTGAGTATTAACAATAAGTTTTCCGCCTTTTTTTAAAAATGGCATAGCACGGTAAGCTTCAAGCATTTCAAAGGCAAGGATTATGTCAGCTTCTCCTTTATCAATGATAGGAGAGTAAACCTCATCACCATATTTAACGTATGTAACAACGCTTCCGCCTCTCTGGCTCATACCATGAACCTCAGAAACCTTAACATCGTATCCTTCGTTTATAACTGTATTACCCAATATACGGCTCGCAAGAAGAGTTCCCTGACCGCCTACGCCAACTATCATAATTTTCTTGGTCATTTGTTAGTCCTCCTTCTTAATTGCATCAAACGGACATACATTCATACATAGTCCGCAACCGTTACATTGTGTAAGGTCAATCTTGATACTGCCGTCAGCATTTTCTGAAATTGCAGGACAGCCAAGTTTCATACACATCTTACACTTCTTACAGTTTTCTGTAACTGTGCAGTGTCCTTTATAATTAACCGTTTTTAGAAGTGCGCAAGGACGCTGAGCGATAATTACTGATGGCTCTTCACGATTTGTTTCTTCTTTTACAATCTTTTCAAAGTTCTTAATATCAAATGGGTCAGCAACTGTTACGTGCTCAATACCAACAGCTTTGCAAAGAGTTAACAGGTTAACCTGCTTTGTTTCTTCGCCACGGATTGTATATCCTGTTGTAGGGTTATCCTGATGCCCTGTCATACCTGTGATTGAGTTATCAAGAATGATAACAGTATTATTACCCTTGTTATATACGATATCAATAAGGCCAGTAATACCCGAATGCATAAATGTAGAATCACCAATTACGCTGACAAGCTTTTTGTTAAATTCTGTGCCTCTTGCTTTTGCCATACCAAGTGCTGCTGAAACAGAAGCACCCATACAAATTGTAGTATCAACACTTGCAAGTGGTGGAATCGCACCTAAAGTATAACAACCGATATCGCCTGAAACCACAAGACCTAACTTTTTAAGTACATAGAAAACGCCTCTGTGTGGGCAACCCGGGCATAAAACAGGTGGTCTTGCAGGAATTGTTTCAGTAAGTTCGCAAGATTCAGGAGCTTTGCTGCCAAGAATAGCACTTTTAATCATTGTAGGAGTGTATTCGCCAAGTAATGTGAAAATATCTTTTCCAATAACTTCAATGCCCAATGCCTTACAATGATCTTCTAAAATAGGGTCAAGTTCTTCTATAACATAAACCTTATCAACTTTTTCTGCAAAATCACGAATAAGCTTTTCAGGAAGAGGGTAGACCATACCAAGCTTTAAGTAGCTTGCATTATCTCCAAGGGCTTCCTTTGCATACATATATGAGATACCTGATGTGATAATACCGATTTTAGTATCATTCATTTCAACTGTATTAAAGCTTGAAGTTTCCGCAAACTCTGTAAGCTTTTTAATTCTGTCTTCCACTACAACGTGGCGCTTCACAGCATTTGCAGGCATCATAACATACTTGCCGACATTCTTTTCATATTCTTTTAGCTCTACATCTGCACGTTCACCGATTTCAACAAGGCTCTGTGAGTGAGAAATACGTGTTGAAAGGCGGATAAATACAGGTGTATCAAATTCTTCTGATAAATCAAATGCTAAACGAGTATATTCCTTGCATTCCTGTGAGTTTGCTGGCTCAAGCATTGCGATTTTAGAAGCCTTTGCATAATGACGGGAATCCTGTTCATTTTGTGATGAGTGCATGCCAGGGTCATCTGCAACGCAGAATACAAGACCGCCGTTAACACCTGTATAGCTTACTGTAAAAACAGGGTCAGCCATAACATTAAGCCCTACGTGCTTCATACAACTCATTGCACGAGCACCGCCGATTGAAGCACCGATTGCAACTTCAGCTGCAACCTTTTCATTTGGTGACCATTCAGCGTAAATCTCGTCATATTTAACTATATTTTCAGTAATCTCAGTACTTGGTGTACCGGGATAGGAAGCAACTACGCGTACGCCAGCTTCATAAGCACCCTGCGCAACAGCTGCGTTTCCTAACATAAGTTTTTTCATAGCTTAATATCTCCTTTGCTATATTATTGACCTATTTCGTTTTCGTGAGCAACAACGGATTTAACACCATACATTTCACGAAGCTTTGGTTTCTCGATTTTTCCGGTAGGATTTCTTGGAACGTCTGCAAATATAATCTTTCTTGGACGCTTATAACGTGGAAGATCATAGCAGAAGTCTTCAAGTTCTTCTTCAGTTAGTGTCATATCCGGTTTAACTTCAACAATCGCCGCTGCAATTTCGCCAAGTCTTGCATCCGGAAGACCGATAACTGCAACGTCTTTAATTTTATCATTCTTACGAAGGAAATCTTCAATCTGAACAGGGTAGAGGTTCTCACCACCAGAAATAATAACGTCTTTCTTACGGTCAACCAAGAAGATAAAGCCATCTTCGTCTTCCTGTGCCATATCTCCTG
>JAFUJN010000134.1 GCA_017468095.1 Clostridia bacterium | reverse complement strand
TAAATATATGGACCCAAAGAGAACAAAGTACCACGAGTTCATTTGGGAAGCTCCGGACGGAACAAAGGCACTAGCGTCCCGTCTTGGAAAAGAGGGAAGATGGAATTTCTTCTTCGCAGGCCATATCCCGATTGTGTACGACAAGGACGCATGGCACAAGGAATGGCAGTACAAGTGGGGAGAATTCGGAAAAGTATTCCACACAGCAAACAAAGACGATTACGGATGGTTCTATGATATTTTAGACCCTGAAAATTCATATCACCCAGAAAACCTTAGAATGGGTATGGAAAGAGCATTAAAAACAGTTGAAGGCACAGCCGCACCTGATTGCGTTCTTTTGTTCGAGGGTACTGACTTCACAGAACCACATCCTTTAACTCCTGATTATATAAAAGCACTTCAGGAAGAATATAAAGGTGAACTTGAAATTGTTCACTCAACACTAACAGATTACTTAACCGAGCTTAAGGAAGAACTTAAAAAGGTTAAGTATTTGGATACAGTAAAAGGCCCTATGCGTGACGGCCCTGTTGGTTCAATTCATACAGACGTTTTCTCAACACACCCTGAAGTTATGATTGAGAACTCACACTCTGAAAACACAACAATCCGTTATGCAGAGCCATTGAGCACATTTGCTTGGAAATTTGGACTTTCAAAATATCCTGATACATATTTGGAAAAAATCTGGAAGCTATTATTCCAGAGCCACGCTCACGATTCAATGCATGGCTTAGGACCAAAGACTCTTGTTGACGGCGAAATTTCAAGACTTACTGAAGCCGGCATTATCGCAAAAGGCTTAGAGAGAAAGGGTCTTGAGAACATCACAAAGGAAATCAACACCTCTAAAGTTTCTGACACAGAATATTTCTTATCTGTTCACAACCCGTCTTCTTTTGCAAGAAGCGAAGTGGTAGAAGCTTATGTTGATATTCCAAGAGATGTAATACTTCAGTATATCATCATTGAAGATATGAACGGCAATCCTGTAAAGGTTCAGGAGGTAGAACGAAACACCAACATCAGAGCTGGTCTTTACCACCCAAGAAGCCGTAATATGCCATTCTATTGCACAAAGGTACATTTGTTCTTTGAAGCAAATGACATCCCTGCAATGGGCTATAAGACATTTAAGATTAAATGGGCAGAAAAGAATGAGTACCCATATCCACACGAGGATTGGGATGCACCAAGAATACTGTCAAATAATATGTTGTCAGGACCAAATCAGGCAGAAAACGAGTTTATCCGCGTTAAGGTAAACCCTGACGGTACTGTTAATCTTACTGATAAACAAACAGGCAAGGTTTATGAAAACCTTAACTACTTTATGGATATGGGAGACCGCGGTAATATATGGATGTATGACAACATTCCATGCGACAGAATTATCAACAGCTTAGGTAAGGAAGCAACGGTTTCTACAACAGTTAACGGACCTTTGGCAGTTAAATTCACAGTTGATTTGACAATGAAATTGCCAAGCGATTATGACTTTGCAAAACAGGTAAGAACTGATGTTTTGGTTGATATGCCTGTTCATGTGGAATTTACATTGAAGAAGGGTTCGAAGCATTTAGAAGTTGTAACTACAATCAATAACACAGTTCGTAACCACTACTTCAAGGTATGTATGCCAACAGGCTTAAAGGCTGAAAAGACTTGGGCAGAAGGTTCATTCATGGTAACCGAGTTCCCTGTAAGACCATCTGTTAACGGCGATGTTCGCGGTAACGAGCTTGCACGTCATCCATTCCAGCTATGGTGCGACCTAGCTGATAACAAGAACGGTTTTGCAGTACTAACCGATGCTACAAAGGATTACGAAATTTTGGAAGACTGTGAAGACCAGACTATCGCAATGGGCTTGGTTCGCGGAACACGTCTTCGTATTGCCTGCGATAACAGACTATGGATGGAATACCCAGGGGATGAGAGTTCACAGTCACTTCGTGAATTTACTTACCGCTATGCATTTATGCCACACACAGATAAGTGGGAAAAGGCAAAGCTTTATGATGAAGCATTGGCATTTAATGCACCGCTTAAGGTTTGCCAGTTTGGTAAGCAAGAGGGTATCTTTGACGTAGAAAACAGTTTTGTAACTATCGAAGGTGATAACTTAATCCTAAGCTCTGTTACAAAGTCTGATAACGACACAGTTTTAATCCGTGTATATAACCCAACCGAAAAGGAAATCAAGGGCAAAATCAGCCTTGGCTTTGATGCAAAAGCTGCTCGAAGTGTTCGCCTTGACGGCAAGGTAAGAGAAGACCTTGATGTTAAGAATAACACAATTTCTGTTAATGTTGGTAAGGGTAAGATTTACACAGTAGAGGTTCTATAAAGAAAAAACGTATGAATTTTAAAGATATACCAAAAAAATATCGCCCAATTCCGTTCTGGAGCTGGAACGAAAAACTTGATACGAAGGAAACCCAAGAGCAGGTGCATACTATGGATGATGCCGGCATCGGCGGATTCTTTATGCATGCTCGTGGCGGACTTCAAACCGAGTATATGGGCGATGAGTGGTTCGATAATGTGGAATCTGCAATTAAAACAGCAGAAGAAACAGGTATGAGTGCCTGGGCCTATGACGAAAACGGCTGGCCAAGCGGTTTTGGAAACGGCTACGTGAACGGCAAGGGCATCGAATATCAGCAGAAGTATCTTCGAATGGCAGATTCAGAGCCTACCGAAAATGTCATCGCAAAATGCGGTAGCCATTGGTTCTATTTTGACGTAAATCCGTTTTATGTTGATACTTTAGATAAAAAGGTGGTCGCAGAGTTTATTGACTATGCATATAAGCCGTACTACGAAAAATACGGAAACCGTATCGAGGGCTTTTTCACCGACGAACCACAGATTTCCCGAGACGGAATTCCTTGGAGTTTTGTTTATGAAAAGGAATACCAAAAACGCTATGGCGAGAATATAAATGAGCATTTGGAAGAACTATTCTTGCCAATAAGCGACTACAAAAATACAAGAGTAAAGTTCTGGAAAATGGTTACCGACCTGTTTTCAGAAAGCTTTATGAAACAGATATACGAAAAGTGTGACGAATGGGGATTAAAACTTACAGGCCATTTAGTGCTTGAAGAAAATCTTCGCATACAGCTTACCGCCAACGGTGCGTGTATGCCACACTATGAATATATGCATATCCCGGGGATGGACTGGCTTGGAAGAAACGTTTATGACTGCTTAACACCTATGCAGGTTTCTTCCGTTTGTGAGCAGCTTGGAATAAAGCAAATCCTGTCCGAAACCTTTGCTCTTTGCGGACACAATGTAAGTTTTGGGGAGCTTAAGGGAATATACGAATGGCAGATGGTACACGGAATAAACCTTTTATGTCAACACTTGGAAGGCTATTCCATACGCGGAATAAGAAAGCGTGACTATCCGCCTGCAATGTACTGTCAGCAGCCTTGGTGGAGCGAATATAAAGGTTTTATTGATGCTATGTCAAGACAAAGTATGGTGCTCTCAAGCAGCAAGAAAACTGCTGACGTTCTTGTTATCCATCCGCAGACAACCGCTTGGAGCTTATATGACGGAAAACCGACAGAGCAAAACAAAAATGCAGAGATTGACGCTGTTAATGACAGAATACTTGCCGTAATGAAAGCATTGGAAGAAAAGCACATTATGTACCATCTTGGCGATGAAACCATTATGGAGCGTCACGCAAAGGTGGAAAACGGCAAGCTGATAATAGGCGAGCAAAGCTATGCTTATGTGATTGATTCTGCATGTGATATGCTTTTGCCGACAACAGAAAAGCTACTGTCAGAATTCAAAGCTCAAGGCGGAAAAATTATCAAAGCCGAAGAGTTACCACAAAATGATGTTTGTGATAATTGTGAAATTACATATACAAAAAGAAGTAATGGGGAATACACCGTTCATTACTTTGTAAATACATCAGCAGATAGAAAAACCGCAAGAATAAATACCTCAGGTAAAAAGCTTGACATTTATACGGGTAATTTGGTAGACTTTACAAAGGACTATGAGTTTGAGCCTTGGGGAAGTCTTATGATAATCGAGGATAAAACCGAGACGAGAGAAAAACAGGCTAACGACAT
>JAFUJN010000020.1 GCA_017468095.1 Clostridia bacterium | reverse complement strand
TTAATCTTTGTATCGTTATGAGTAACTCTTAGTGGAATTGAACCATCGGCAATTCCGTCAGTTACTACACTTGTGAAGCTTGCACATTCTCTTACGAATGCGATTTCTTCCTGAACATCCTTAGCTCGTCCAGCTACGTCATTTGCAACTGCTTCTTCGAACTTTTTCATTCTATCAGGTGTATTGTGGAAGTTTTCGATTGTTTCATAAAGTGTTTCAGCAGGGTAATCATCAAGCTGTCTCTGGAACTTTCCAAAACCCTTTCCTGCACGATACATATCTTCTGCAGTACCGATTTCGATAGTCTTTGTATTGCCTACAAACTGGTACACACGATATACGTGCTGGTCATCAACATGATAACATCTTTTTCCGTCATGTGTTCTGATAACTGTCATTGTTTCACGTTCAGGATCTCCACCTTCCGCTACAATTTTAGTTCTCAAAAAAGATGTAACATTATCAATGTTTTCCATCATTGCATCAGGATTCTTAAATACATTTGTGTTAATTCTCTGGAATATACAGTCACTCGCTGAAGTTCTGTATGTGTCGTTTATGTGGCCGTTTCCGTAGTCTTCGATTTTTGACCTAATGTCAAATTTGGCAAGAATCTCATTCAGATTTAAATTAGCCATATCAATCTCCTTAAAAAAATTAAACGTTTTCCTACTTTTCCCAAACCTGAACTATTATATCACTATTACAACAAAAAATCAAGGTTTTTTTTATTTTGTGCAAAATTATGTAAACCACTATGCTCTTGGATGAGTTTTTTGGTACTCTTCTCTCATTCCGCTATCCAAAATGTCTGCATAAACCTGCATAGCGGTAATATCCGTATACCCAAGCATCTGGGAAACGAACTTAATATCGGCACCATTTTCCATAAGATGTATCGCAAAGGAGTGACGCAATGTGTATGGTGTTATTTCTTTCTTGATACCGGCATCTTTTCCATAGCTTTTAAGGATTTTCCAGAATCCTTGTCTTGAAAGCCTTGTGCCGTTACAGTTTAAGAACAGGATTTTTACATCATCGGACGTTACCATCGTATCCCTTGCTTTTTCGATATAATCGCGAAGGGCATGGATTGCGGCTCTTCCCATCTGAAGTGTTCTTGCATGAACACCATTTCTGCAGGTTATATATCCCTGCTTCAAATCCACATCCTGAATATTTAAGCTGATAAGCTCGGACACCTTTATGCCTGTTGCATATAAAACTTCAAGCATTGCGCGATCTCGATAGCCTTTTGCATTTGTAAGCTTTGGCATAGAAAGTAATATTTCAGTTTCCTGAGTTGTTAAAACCCCAGGTGCTTTTCGCGAAACCTTTGGTGCTTCAAGATTAAGCGTCGGGTCTTTCATTTTAACTCCGCTATCCTGAACATATCCGTAAAAAGACCTTAAAGATGCAAGTCTTCTTGAAATTGTTGCTGCGGCTCTGCCTTGTTTTTGAAGAAGAAGTAAATATGTAAGAACGGTTGTTCTGTTGGTTTTCTTTATGTCAGAGATTCCCTTTTCCTTTAAAAAGGTCAGGTAATGAGCAATGTCACGCTTATATGACATAATTGTGTTTCCGGATTTTGCCTGTCCACCCACAAGTGAAAACACAAATCCGTCTAAAATTTCCTGCATTTACTTCCCTCCTTTTAACTCAAATTACAAATTATTTCTGTATTACAAACCATACAGAATCAAAACATTGCATAAACTATTATAGCATAAATTTTCAAATTGTATAGATATTTTGTCGAAATTTGTTTGCACATTCTACAATTTAATTTGCACATTCTACCCATTCGGTAAAAACTTCATCAGTATGGCAGACAAAAAACCTCTTACACCGCTGTCAACTACAACCACTAAAAAAATTATCGCCAAAAGTACAAAAAAACGTTTCAAAAACTCTCTTCTGTCATATCGCATCTCACGTATGTTTACTACAGTATTGCTGGAATACCAGCACAGCATCGGCACAACAATCACTGCAGATACTAGGTTTGCTATGCAAAAGGTTATGCCGTATATCCCAAAAAGCCGCAAAACCGCAGTTATGGCAAAGCCTGTGGAGTAGCCTTTTACTAACATTACCCCGCCTAATAGCACAGGTCCTACCAAAAAGAACCCACCAACAGCAAGGCATAGAAAGAGCTTCATATTGTCTTTAAAAATACTGCTGACGCTTTCCGTAGTTGTCACATCATACCCCGACATTGCATTTTCAAGATACTCATACATACCGCTTTGATTTGGCGCTAAAACCTGCCTTGCGCTTCCTATACACACTCCTATCCCATATAGAAGCAGGAAAACCAAGAATAAAACGCTTTTAAAATTTCGCATATAAAAAAATCCCCTTTTGTACATAGTAGTACATACTATGCAAAAAGAGGATTTTAAATTCCGCTATAATTAAAATTCTGCAGCGTGTAAGAATTTCTTAAGACGTTCTATACCTTCAACAATGTTATCCATACTTGTAGCGTATGACCATCTTACATAATTGTTTACGCCAAAGCCTGTTCCAGGAACAACTGCAACCTTTGCAACATCCAGGAATAGCTTTGCAAAATCATCAGCATCCTTTATTGTAACGCCGTACATTGTGCGACCCAAAAGGTCGTCAATGTTCATCATAATATAGAATGCACCGTTTGGACGCTTACAAGAAACTCCGTCAATGCTGTTAAACATATCCACCATAAAATCACGGCGGCGCTTAAACTGCTTACGCATTGCATCAGCCGCTTCCATACCGCCCTCTAGTGCTGCGATTGTTGCAGCCTGAGCAATAGAGTTAGGGTTTGATGATGCGTGTGACTGAATGTTTGCCATTGCCTTTGCAATTTCAGGATTTGCAGCAGCGTAGCCAATTCTCCAACCTGTCATAGCAAATGTTTTTGAAACACCGTTTATTACTATTGTAAGGTCCTTGATTTTTTCATTAAAGGAAGCGATACTAACGTGCTTTCCTTCATATATCAAATGCTCATAAATTTCGTCTGAAACCACATAAAGATTATTCTCAACTGCAAAATCAGCAATCTCGCGAAGCTCTGCTTCTGTGTAAACCATACCTGTTGGGTTTGATGGGCTGTTGATAACAATAGCCTTGGTTTTGTCTGTAAGCGCATTTTTAAGCTCATCTACAGTTACCTTGAAATTGTTTTCTGCAGTTGCATTAACAACAATAGGAACTCCGTCTGCAAGCTTTACCATTTCAGGATAGCTTACCCAGTATGGTGCAGGGATTATAACTTCATCCCCAGGATTGCAGATTGCCATAAATGCATTTACCAAAGAATGCTTTGCGCCGTTTGATACAACGATGTCTGTTGGCTTGTAGTCAAGGCCATTTTCACGCTTGAACTTATCTGCAACTGCCTGACGTAGCTTTAGTGTACCTGCCGCCGGTGTGTACTTTGTCTCACCGTTCATAATTGCGTCAATAGCCGCTTTCTTTATATGTTCAGGTGTGTCGAAATCCGGCTCTCCACAGCCAAATCCAACAACGTCCTCGCCGTTTGCTTTCATTTCTTTAAATTTTGAATCTATTGCAAGTGTTGGTGATGGTGAAACACCTGCAGCCTTTTTTGAAACCATTTTTGCCTCCATTTTGAATTTTTGAACCCGTCAAAATTTCATTTTTTATAAAATATCAGAGTTATTATACCATTTTTCAATTAAAAATGCAAGATTTATATAATAAAAATTTCAAATTTTTCTATACAAAATATTATTATATATTCTTACATAAATATGCAATTTCAACAATTTTGTGCTGAAAGTACCCTTAAAAAGTTCTCAAATGCTATTTTTTTACGTATTTTTTCAGAGTATGGAAGCATTTTTATTACCTTTTCCATATCCTGACAACCTGAGATTCCATCAGGGAGTCGGTCTACCCCGTCAAAGTCACTGCCTATACCGATATTGTCTTCTCCGCCAAGGCTTAAAAATCTGTCAATGTGGTCTATCACGCATTTTATATCATCACCCAAAAACGGCGGATAAAAATTTATACCAACACACCCGTTCATGTCCCTTATCTTGCAAAATTGCGCATCGGTTAAATTTCGCGGATTGTCCTTAACCGCTTTTGAATCAGAATGGCTTGCACAAATGGGTTTGGTTGATATTTCGGTGACATCCCAAAAAGACTTTTCGCTAAGGTGGGATACATCAATTAAAATCCCTAAATCGTTCATACGCCGTACCGCTTTTTTACCAAATTCGGTAAGGCCAGTATCTTCCTTTTCCAAAACACCGCACCCAAGCTGGTTTTTATAATTCCAGGTTGGTGCAACCATTAAAACTCCACGGCTTTTTATGTAATCTAAATCGCTAAGGGTTTCTATTGGTTCTCCACCTTCAAGGCTTAAAATCGCCTTTACCCTATCTTTGTTATTTATAATTTCGTCATAACTTTTGCAGATGGTTATTTTATTTTTTTCAG
>JAFUJN010000133.1 GCA_017468095.1 Clostridia bacterium | reverse complement strand
ACTTTTTCCTCCCGAAAAAATGATTATTCTTCTACTACTGCTTCTTCTGTTGCTTCTTCGACTACTGCTGCTACAGCGTCTTCGCCCTGTCTGCCTTCGATGATAGCATTTGAAATTGTTGAAGCGATTAGCTTAACTGCACGGATAGCATCGTCGTTACCAGGAATTACGTAATCAACGTCATCTGGGTCACAGTTTGTATCAACGATAGCTACTACTGGGATACCAAGCTTCTTAGCTTCTGTAATAGCAATGTGCTCTTTCTTAGGGTCAACTACGAAAAGTGCACCTGGAAGCTTCTTCATATCTTTGATACCGCCAAGGTACTTTTCAAGCTTGTCTCTCTGAGCCTTTAGCTTAATAACTTCCTTCTTTGGAAGTAGATCGAATGTACCTTCTTCTTCCATCTTGTTGATCTGAGCAAGACGGTCAATTCTCTTCTGAATTGTCTTGAAGTTAGTCATCATACCACCAAGCCATCTAGCGTTAACGTAGTACATACCAACTCTTTCAGCCTCTTCCTTAATGGAATCCTGAGCCTGCTTCTTTGTTCCAACGAAAAGGATATCTTCACCTGAAGCTGCGATATCTCTGATGAAATAGTAAGCTTCTTCGATCTTCTTAACTGTCTTCTGAAGGTCGATGATATAGATTCCGTTTCTTTCTGTGAAGATGTATTCAGCCATTTTTGGGTTCCATCTTCTTGTCTGGTGTCCGAAGTGAACACCTGCTTCTAAAAGCTGCTTCATAGCAATTACGTTTGACATTTTAAAATCCTCCTTGTTTTTTTACTTCTACAGTCAGCTTACAACCTGAAAAATAATACAAACAAAGGTATTACCGACTGTATGCTTAATGTCAAATTGAGCCTCTTGCGCACTTTAGCGCACACTCAACTTGTGTATTATACCACCAACTTCCCAATTTGTCAACATTTTTTTAACATTTTTCTTTACTTTAATTGACATTTTTACATTATTTATATATAATATTACCGTTATGCAAAATTTTAAAAATAATTGGAGTAAATCATGGGAAATAGCGGGAAAAAACACAGTATTTATAAAAGAACACTTTTGATTGCAATTCCGGTTATGATTCAAAACCTTATAACCAACTTTGTTGCAATGATTGACAATATTATGGTTGGGCAAATCGGTACAGAGCAGATGTCCGGTGTTGCCATTGTAAACCAGCTTTTATTTGTTTTTAATATTACGATTTTCGGTGCGGTTTCAGGTGCCGGAATTTTCAGCGCACAGTTCTTTGGCAAAAAGGATTATAAGGGAGCTCGTGATTCCCTAAGATTTAAAATTCTCACCGTATCTATTATGTCACTCATAGGTATGGCAATCTTTCTTCTTTTTGGAGACGACCTTATCCGTGTATATCTTCACGATGCAGACAAAGGCATAGACCTTGAGGCTACATTCGGTTATGCTAAACAGTATATGGCAGTTATGCTATTCGGTCTTTTTCCATTTGCTTTTGAAAATGCTTACTCAAGCTCACTTCGTGAAGACAGCAACGCTGTTGTTCCTATGACTGCAGGAATTGCCGCTGTTATTACCAATACACTATTAAATTACCTTTTAATTTTTGGTATTGGTCCTTTCCCTACTCTTGGCGTTGTAGGTGCTGGTATTGCTACTGTAATATCAAGATTTATTCAAACAGGAATTGTTATGGTCTGGACCCATACTAATGCCGAAAAACTGGGATTTGTGTCAGGGCTTTACCGCACGCTTAAAATCCCTGCAGAACTTGCAAAGAGAATTTTCGTAAAAGGTCTTATACCACTTATGTCAAACGAGTTCTTGTGGTCTGCAAGTATCGCAACTCTTGCACAGTGTTATTCACTTCGTGGTATAGACGTTGTTGCAGGGCAAAACATTTCAAACACAGTTGTAAACTTGTTTAACGTAATGTTTATAGCCTTTGGCTCAGGTGTTTCGGTTGTCATCGGTCAGCTACTTGGTGCAAGCAATATGGAGGGTGCAAAAAAAGCCGCTCCAAAGCTTATATGGTGCTCCTTCCTTTTATGCGTAGGTGTTGGCTCCGTTATGGCGGCTTGCTCAAAGCTATTCCCTATGATTTACAACACCACCGATGATGTTCGTGCACTTGCTACAGGCTTCATATTTATAAGTGCTGTCACAATGCCACTTCACGGTATGCTTCACTGCATATACTTTACACTTCGCTCAGGCGGAAAAACCCTTATCACTTTCCTTTTTGATAGTGGCTTTTCATGGCTTATCAGCGTACCAACCGTATTTTGCCTTGCCCACTTTACAAGCCTTAACGTGTTGCTTATTTACCTGATTTGTCAGCTTTTAGAAGCAGTTAAATGCTTCATCGGATATCTGCTGATAAAATCAGGAATCTGGCTTTCAAATATTGTTGATGAAAACAAAGAAGTACCTGCCATATAGCAGGTACTTTTTATGCTTTTGTATACTGTTTTTCTTTAATCATCGCCTTAATTTTTTCTCTTTCAAAAACAAATGGATAACATACCGCGCAAAGCACTATTGCCCAGAATATATCAAGCACCGAATGTTGCTTTAAAAACACAGTTGAGATGCTTATTAAAACGGCTGTGATAAAGAATGTCACTCTCCAGCCAAAGCCCGAAAATGCTTTACTCTTTCTTGCTGCAAAGTATACTGCAAAAGAGCCGATTACGTGAAGCGACGGACACACATTTGTGTTAGTGTCAAAGCCGTAAAGAAACGTCACTATATCAGTAAACACGTTATCCCTTGCAAACTCTGTTGGCCGAAGCTCCTGTGATGTTGGATATATTATGTAGATTATGACGGTTATGGTATATGTTAGAATCGTGTAGTACATATAATCCTTAAACGCTTTAACATCAAAGAAAAATCCGTATACCTGAATTCCTATCAGGAAAATAAACCAAAAATAGTATGGTATTACAAAATATTCGCAAAAAGGGATAAAATCGTCTAACGAGCAATATACCGGATTATATTCCACATTCAAAAACCGTTCTAACATCAAAAACGCAATGCCGTATATCGGCCAGTATAAAAGCAGTTTTATGTGTGAAAATTCCGGAGTGTTTAATTTTGAAAGCTTAAAATCCCGATAGCCCTGCATTTAGCCGTCTCTCCTCTCTAACCTTAAGTTTATCGCGGACCGCAATAAAATGAGGGCGGTTATACCGCTGAATTATTATGTATGTTACATTTCCCAAAACACCGTATATAAGTGCTAAAAATGCGCCTAATTTTCCTCGCCAGATATAATAGATACCCAATGAACATACGCAAAGCACATAGTGTGAAAGCTCTGCTATGCAGGATTCCTTTACCAAACGGTCAAAATCATCTGCCGTCATATTCTTTTTAAGTTTTTTTGGAAAAATCAGCTTTGTTATCTTGCTCATTTCAGGAAGCTTGGCTTTCCAGCTTTTAATGTGAAGTTTGTCATATATTTTTCCGCCATCTTCCCATTTAAAAGATTTATATGGGAACTTATTTTCGTCAAAAATGCTCCTTGGAACAATAAGTCCTGCAAAAAAACAAACCAATCCCACAACTAAAACATAAATCGCAGTTATAAGTATCTTCAAATCCACAACTTCCTTTCTATTGCATTACAGTAAAGTATACCAAAGCAAAACTTTTTTGTCAACGAAAATACCACCTGAAAACCACTTCAAATTTAAACTTTTTGTTAATTTTGACTTATATTAAAATAATTTCCCCAAAACCATTGACTTTTGCACTATACTGTGGTAGTATGGTAAAGTAATAAAGTGGAGGATGATGATATTATGAAAAATATTCACACAGAAGCTACAAAAGAATTTTTTAAGGCTATTCTTCTTCTAAAGGACGAAGAAGAGTGCAAAAACTTTTTCGAAGATATTTGTACCGTAAAGGAGCTTCAGGACATTTCACAGCGCCTGGAGGTTGCTCGTATGCTTGATGACGGCAAGAGTTATCAGGTTGTTTCAAAGGAAACAGGCGCATCTACTGCAACCATCAGCCGTGTAAATCGTTGTCTTGTTTATGGAAGCGGCGGATACAAGAATATTCTCGAGAAATTGGATGAGAAGAAATAAATGATCAGCGAAAACTTAAGAAGCCGTGAGCTTGCCGTTTTTAATCTTCGCGGGCTTTACAAAAAATACGGCTTTCTTCCCTATAAAATGAGTAAATTTGAAGAGTATGATCTTTATGTAAAAAATAAAGATTTTTTAGTGTCTGAAAGCATTATTACCTTTACCGACACAGACGGAAAGCTTTTGGCACTAAAGCCTGACGTTACTCTTTCAATTATCAAGAATACAAAGGACGATTTTGGTGGCGTTAAAAAAGTTTTCTATGACGAAAACGTTTACCGTGTATCAAAAGGTACAGGTTCTTATAAGGAAATTATGCAGGCAGGCCTTGAATGTATCGGGGATATTGATGACTATAACATATATGAAGTTATTTCTTTGGCGGCTCAAAGTCTTGAGCTTTTGTCCGACGATTTCATCTTGGATATTTCTCACCTTGGCATTGTTTCCCTTGTTTTGGATAGCCTTGACCTTACAGAAGTTGCAAAACGCCAGTTACTTTCCGCTATAAGCGAGAAAAACTCATCCCGAGTACAGGAAATTTGCAAAAACGAAAATGTTTCCGATAAGGATATAAACCTTTTGATATCTTCTTACGGAAAGCCACAGGATGTTATTGAAAAACTTAAAAACATTGAAGTCGTAAAAGACTCTGAGGCGCTTTCACAGCTTACAAAAATCACATCTCTACTTTTAGATAGCAGTTTCGATGATAAAATCCGTATTGATTTTTCAGTTATAAACGATATGGGGTACTACAACGGTTTTGTGTTCCGTGGCTTTATAAACGGCATTTCATCAGGTATCCTGTCAGGCGGTCAGTATGACGCCCTGATGCAGAAGATGAAGCACACATCCCGCGCCATCGGGTTTGCGGTTTACATTGATATGCTCCCGACACCTAGCCCTGAATATGACGTTGACACGGTTTTATTGTACGATAAGGCTTGTGACCTTAAAACTTTAAATGAAGCAATCAAAACGCTTACAAAAGACGGAAAAAGCGTAAGCGCACAAACAAGTCTTGACGAAAAGCTTATGTATAAACAGCTTTTAAGACTTTCAGAGAAAGGGGTTTTAGAAGTTGAAAACGATGCTTAATGTGGCTCTTCCAAAGGGCAGACTTGGTGAAAAGGTTTATGCCATGTTTGAAAAGGCAGGCTTCCCTTGCCCTGCGATTAAGGAAAACAGCCGAAAACTTATTTTTGAAAATGAAGAAATCGGTATCAGATATTTCTGGGTAAAGCCATCCGACGTTGCAATTTACGTTGAGCACGGCGCTGCTGATATTGGTATTGCAGGCAAAGATATTCTTTTGGAATACACACCTGATATTTATGAGCTTTTAGACCTTGATATCGGTAAATGCAGAATGTGTGTTTGCGCGAAAAAAGGTTTTCGCGATAACACACAGAAAACCTTAAAGGTTGCAACAAAGTTTACCAATATCACTAAAAACTATTACGCCAAAATGGGACGTGATATTGATATAATTCACTTAAACGGTTCTATCGAGCTTGCACCTATTTTAAACCTATCCGATGTTATTGTGGATATCGTTGAAACAGGTACAACTTTAAAAGAAAACAACTTGGAGCCTGTTGAAACCATTGTCCCGATAAGTGCGAGACTTATTGCGAATAAGTCAAGCTTTAAGTTTAAAGGCGATAAAATTGAGAAAATAGTTTCTGCACTAAAGATGCAGATGGAGGATAAAAATGATTAAGATTTTAAAATACGGAGAAGTGGAAAACAAGGATATCTTCTCCCGTGTTGTCCCGACAGTTAATGTTGAGGACATCGTAGCCGACATAATTAAAAATGTTCGTGAAAACGGCGATAAAGCGCTTTTTGAGTACTGCGAAAAGTTTGACGGTGCAAAGCTTACTTCCCTTTTGGTAACAAGCGAAGAAATCGATGAGGCTTTTGCATCTGTTGAACCTGAATTTATAAAGGTTCTTGAAAAAGCAGCTATAAACATTCGCAAGTTCCACGAAAAGCAAGTCAGAAACAGCTTTATTATAAATGACGAAAACGGAATTTTAATGGGACAAAAGGTTATCCCTGTTGACCGTGCAGGCCTATATGTTCCTGGCGGAACTGCGGCTTATCCATCAACAGTTTTAATGGATTCTATTCCTGCAAAAATTGCAGGTTGCCCTGAAGTTGTTATGGTAACACCACCAGGACGTGACGGAAAAGTTAATCCTGTTATTTTGGCTGCCGCTAAAATTGCAGGCGTTGATAAAATCTTTAAACTTGGCGGTGCACAGGCCGTTGCAGCTCTTGCCTACGGAACTGAAAGCGTTCCAAAGGTTGATAAAATCGTAGGCCCTGGTAATGCTTTTGTTGCTGAAGCTAAAAAGCAGGTATTTGGTCAGGTTTCAATCGATATGATTGCAGGGCCAAGCGAAATTCTAATTGTTGCAGACGGACTTTCTAATCCAAAGCACATTGCGGCTGACCTTTTATCTCAAGCTGAACACGATAAGCTTGCAAGTGCCGTTTTGGTTACTGATTCTATGGACTTAGCCATAGCTGTTCAAAAGGAAGTTGAAGTGCAGATTCCGCTTTTGGAACGTGCCGAAATTGCACGAGCTTCTATTGACAATAACGGTAAAATCATTGTGGCAGAAAACCTTGCAGTTGCCATTGATATTTCAAACGAAATTGCGCCTGAGCACTTGGAGCTTTGCGTTGATAATCCGTTTGAATACTTAGACGCAATCCGTCACGCAGGCTCAATCTTTATGGGAAGAAATTGTCCTGAAGCATTGGGCGACTATATGGCAGGCCCTAACCACACCCTGCCAACCAGCGGTACGGCTAAATTTTCAAGCCCGCTATCTGTTGACGATTTTGTTAAAAAGACACAGTACACCTACTTCACAAAGGATGCTCTTTCTTCAATCTGCCGTGATGTAGAGCTATTTGCGAAAAAAGAAGGACTTACAGCCCACGCTAAAAGTGCGGTAAGCCGAATCGAGGAGTGATAATTTTGAGCAGATTTTTCAGCAGTAAATATCAAGCTCTTACCCCATATACACCTGGTGAACAGCCAAAGGATTTAAAGTATATAAAGCTAAACACCAATGAATCCCCTTTTCCGCCATCTAAAAGAGCACAAAAGCTTGCTAAAGATGCGGCAAAAAGGCTTGAGCTTTATCCTGACCCTGAATGCCGTGAGCTTACAAAAAAGCTGGCAGATACTTTGGGAGTCCAAGAAGACGAAGTGCTTTTAACCAACGGCTCGGATGAGATTTTGAACTTTGCCTTTATGGCATACTGTGACAGCGAACATCCTGCGGCATTTGCGGACATAACCTACGGTTTTTACTCTGTATTTGCACAGATAAATAACGTTCCTTATGTGGAAATTCCGCTTACAGAGGATTTTAGAATAAATGTTAATGCCTATTTGGGCATAGGCAAAACAATTTTTATTGCAAACCCAAATGCACCAACAGGAATTTCTCTTAAAAAAGCAGAAATTGAAGAAATCCTAAAATCAAACCCTGACAATATCGTTGTTATTGACGAGGCTTATGTGGATTTTGGCGGCGATTCTTGCGTTTCACTAATTAACAAATACGATAACCTATTGGTGACACAAACCTTTTCAAAATCACGTTCAATGGCAGGAGCAAGACTTGGTTTTGGTGTTGGCAACAAGGAACTTATCCGTGACCTTAACACAATAAAATATTCCACAAACCCATATAACATTAACCGTATGACAATGGCGGCAGGTTTGGGAGTTTTAATGGATAATGACTACACAGTTAAAAACTGTAAAACTATCATTGAAAATCGCGAATTTACAAGATGTGAGCTTAAAAAATTAGGCTTCACCATACTCCCATCTGATACAAACTTTGTCTTTGCTAAAAGTGACAAAATTTCAGGCGGTGAGCTTTACCAAAAGCTTAAAGAAAATGGCATTTTAGTGCGCCATTTCGATAAGGAAAGAATTTGCGAATACAACCGAATTACTATCGGTACAAAAAAGCAGATGCAAGCTTTAATTTCTTGCATCAAATCCATTCTGGAGGATAAATAAATGAGAATATCAGAAATTAAAAGAAAAACTGCCGAAACAGACATCGAGCTTACTCTAAACCTTGACGGTACAGGCAAAAGCGAAATAAATTCAGGCTGTGGATTTTTAGACCATATGCTTACTCTATTTGCAAAGCACGGAAGATTTGACCTTGCTCTTACCTGCAAAGGTGACGTGGAGGTTGATGACCACCACACAGTTGAAGATATCGGTATTGCATTGGGTACTGCATTTTCAGAGGCTTTAGGTGATAAACGCGGAATTATCCGCTATGGCAATATGATTCTTCCGATGGATGAAGCTTTGGTTTTATCTGCTGTTGATATTTCAGGCAGAAGTTATTTGGGATATGACCTTCGAATTCCATCACAAAAGGTTGGAAATTTTGATACAGAGCTTGTGGAAGAGTTCTGGCTTGGCTTTACAAGATGTGCTAAAATCACTCTTCACATAAAACAGTTTTGTGGCACAAATTCACACCACATTATTGAAGGTGCATTCAAATCTGTGGCACACTCTTTATGCGATGCAGTAGCCATTGACCCGAAATTTGCAGACGAAATCCCATCAACAAAAGGAGTACTTTAATGATTGCAATAGTTGACTACGGAGTTGGAAATTTATTTTCCTTAAAAAGCTCCTTTGCGCAGGTAGGTGCGGATACCATCGTAACCCCTGACCCTGATGTTATTAAAAAGGCGGATAAAATTCTTCTTCCAGGCGTTGGAGCTTTTGGTGATGCTGCCGAAAAGCTTAAAAAGACCGGACTTGGAGATTTGATTATAGAAGAAGCAAAAAAAGGCAAGCCTTTACTTGGCATTTGCCTTGGTATGCAACTTTTATTTGAAAAGAGCTATGAATATGGCGAGCATGAAGGCCTTGGCCTTATAAAAGGTGAAATTAAACCAATAGCAGATGTTATTCCAAAGGATTTGAAAATCCCGCATATTGGTTGGAATGCCCTTAATTTTAAAGGAGATGCGTCCCCTATTTTCAAAAAAATAAATAACGGAGATTTTGTGTACTTCGTTCATTCATATTATGGTGCGAACTGCGAAGAAAGCGTTATCGCAACAACAGAGTATGGCGCAGAGCTTACAGCAGCCGTCCAAAACAAAAACGTGTTCGGTTGCCAGTTCCACCCTGAAAAAAGTGGAAATGTTGGTCTTAATATTCTCCGCGGTTTCTGTGATTTGGAGGTTTTATAATGCATATATTTCCGGCTATTGACCTTTATGATAAAAAGGCTGTGCGCCTTTTAAAAGGTGACTACAACCAGATGACTATCTATAGTGACAATCCGTCAGAGTTTGCCCTTGATTTTGAAAAGCAAGGTGCAAAGTTCATTCATATCGTTGACTTAGAAGGTGCACGTGACGGCACAACGCCTAATCTTGACGTTATAAAGGAAATCACCAAAAACACCAATCTTTTTGTTGAAGTTGGCGGTGGCATCCGTAATATGGATGTTGTTAAAAAGTACATTGATGCAGGTGTTCAAAGGGTTATTTTAGGAACTGCTGCGGTTAAAGACGAAGAGTTTTTGAAGCTTGCGGCCAGCACTTACCCTGGCAAGGTTGCCGTTGGCGTTGATATTTTAGATGGCTATGTTGCAATCCGTGGATGGACGGAAAAGTCAGCTTACACCTGCTTTGAGTTCTGCGAAAAGATGCAGAATTTGGGCATTAAAAATATTATCTGCACAGATATTTCAAAAGACGGCGCTATGCAAGGCACAAATCACGAGCTTTATCGTGAGCTTTCCGAGAAATTCAGTATGGATATTACGGCATCAGGCGGTGTTTCTTCCATAGAAGACGTCGAAAAACTTGCAAAACTTGGCATTTACGGTGCTATTATCGGAAAGGCGTATTACATTGGCGCAATTTCCATAAAAGAAGCAATTGAGGTGGCAAAATGATAACAAAACGAATTATCCCTTGCCTTGACGTTAAAGACGCAAGGGTTGTTAAAGGAGTAAACTTCGCGGGGCTTTCCGATGTTTCCTCCCCTGTAGAGCTTGCCAAATACTACTGCGAAAACGGAGCAGATGAGCTTGTATTTTATGATATAACGGCATCTTCCGACGGAAGAAAGCTGTTTACCGATATCTTAAAAGAAGTTGCAAGCACGATTTTCATTCCGCTGACAGTTGGCGGTGGCATTAACACAGTTGAAGACTTTGACCGTGTTTTAAAAAGCGGTGCTGATAAGGTCAGCGTAAATTCAGGAGCAATCCGAAATCCCAACCTTATTTATGAAGCGGCAAAGCTTTACGGCAACCAGTGTGTTGTAATTTCCGCAGATGTAAAAAGAGTTGACGGCGAGTTTCGCGTATTTGCCAAAGGCGGTCGCGAAGACACAGGAATTGAGGCTATTTCCTGGATAAAACGTTGCGTTGACTTAGGCGCTGGAGAAGTTGTTTTAAATTCCATCGACACAGATGGCGTTAAAGGCGGATTTGACCTTGAAATGTTAGAGGCTGTTTGCAACGTAGTGGATGTTCCTGTAATCGCATCAGGCGGTGCAGGAAAAATTGAGGACTTTGTGACGCTGTTTAAAACCCTTCCAAAGGTTGATGCAGGTCTTGCCGCATCTATCTTCCACTTCGGCGAAGTTTCAATCACAGACCTTAAAAATACACTTTTAAAAGAAAATATCCCTGTCAGAATATAAGGAGAAAAGTTATGATAAATATAGATGAGTTAAAATTTGACGAAAAGGGTCTTATTCCTGCAATAGTGGTTGATGCAATCACAAAAAAGGTTTTGACTCTTGCATATATGAACAAGGAAAGCCTTAAGATTTCTATGGAAAAGGGCCTTACCTGTTTTTACAGCAGATCCCGAGACGAGCTTTGGCTAAAAGGCGAAACAAGCGGAAATTATCAGCATATTGTTTCAATAACAGCTGATTGCGATAACGATGCTTTGGTTGTTGTGGTTGAAAAGGACGGCCCTGCCTGTCACACAGGAACAGATTCCTGCTTTACAAAACCTGTATATGAAAGTGAAGATTTGCACGAGTTCTCATATCAGGGCTTAATTGACCTTATCCGCGGCAGAAAGATTGATAAAAAGGAAGGTTCTTACACCACTTACCTATTTGAAAAAGGACTTGATAAGATTCTTAAAAAGGTTGGCGAAGAATGTACCGAAGTTATTATCGGTGCTAAATCGGATGACAAAAAAGAGACTATTTATGAAATTGCTGACCTTTGCTATCACGTAATGGTGCTTATGATTGAAATGGGTATTTCTTTAGAAGATATCCACCGCGAACTTGCATCACGCCACGTAATTGACCACAAGGTTAAACAGGAAAAAATGACAAATTAGCAAATTAAAAGACCGAACATAAGTTCGGTCTTTTTTTTTAATAAATATAATCGTCAGGATTTATGCCGTATGCTTCAAGGTCAACGCCTAATGTATCGGCAAGCCAGATTAAATTATAGATCGCAAAGTTTGCGGCAAGTTTGCCGATAAATGCATCGTCCTGACCACTTGCTGACATCTGGTCGTATATTCCATGAACTTCGTTAATTTCATCGTAATATGTGGTTTTGATGAAATCAGCGTCAAGTTCGTTCTCGTGATTTGTAACTGCATCATCAATACAAACCTTAATTTTACTTAGTATAGCTCTTTCTGTGTTATTAAATACAGTGTAGAAATTAGGCTTGCTACGATCAGTATATAGCGCAATTTCTTCGGACACAGATATTAGTGTTTCAATAAGTTTTGATCTATCAATATTGCTTCCTGTATCTTCATCTCCGCTATTATCTCCTGAAGAATCGCCACCACCTGTGGAACCACTATCGCCACCTGATGAATTTCCACCGGATGAGCTATTATTTCCACCTGTTGTGTTACCACCTGAAGAAGTATTATTTCCGCCTGATGAGCTATTTCCTTCATCCTTTTCTGTTATAAATGCTTTATCATTTAGTATAGCTTTATTTGCAACTGTTGTGTTTTTAAGTTCCACAAAAGCGCTACGGTCATTATCAATCACAACGTCGCTTTGAATTTTAGAATCTACAAAAGAAAGTATTCCATCCAAAACGCCCTGTGTGATAATCACTTTTCCTGTAATCTCAGAATTTTTTACTGTCACGCCTCCAGTACTTATAACAAGTATCTTATTTGTGCTAACTTTATCAAAAGTTCCTGCCTTAAGGATTGGTGAAACCGCATTATCAAGGATTTTTACAACCTCTGATCTCATAATCGGATTCTTTGGATTAAGCTTTCCATCGGCACCGTTTAGAAGCCCTGTATTTACCATAGCGTTAATATATGGTTTGGACCAAGTAGAAACACTTGCCACGTCAGAGAATGTCTTATTCATTGTATCGGCTGTTTTAATGCCTAATGCTCTACAGATCATAACTGATGCTTCTTCCCTTGTAAGTGAAGCTTCAGGGCTTATTGAGCCGGCATAACCTTGCATTACACCTGCTTTATAAAGCTTTAAAACAGAGCTTGTATAAAACTTATCAGGAAGGTCGTGAAACACATTCAGGCTTTCTTCTTGATACGCCATCAATCTATTCAATACTACCGCAAATTCACCTCTTGTTATATAGCGGTTTGGTGAAAATTTTCCGTCATATCCGCTTATAACGCCGTATTCGCTCCAAGCCTCAATTTCCTTTTGAGCCCAGTGACCGCTGATATCGGTGTAAGTTGCGGCATATGCTACACAAGTAGCCAAAAGCATTGCAGCCACCAAAAAAATGCTAAGTATTTTCTTCATTGTTTCCTCCTTTTGGGGTACTCGGTTTAGAATACAAAGTATCTTGACGTGGTGAATGTGTAATCACCAATTTCTACTTCGTATTTGTCAATAGTGGTTATGTCTGTCGTTGGCACTTTGTAATCGCTACCACCATTTTCTGCGATATCTTCTAATAGCTTAACAAAATCATCAATAAATTCTGCACCAATATTCTGTCCTGCCGGGCTTTCCTTGAATTCATCAATTTTAGAATGTAATTCTCCTGAACTAATAAGTTCCTGAATTTCAGCCTGAATATTTATATCATTCTTAAAGAATTGTTTGACATTTAAGAATATGTTGTTAATCTCCTGCAAGCCCTCCAAGGCTTTAATAACCTTATTAGGAAGATTATCAAGATGATTTGTGTCATTTAAAACTTCGTCGATTTTGCTATTAACGCTATATGCCTCTATAAATATTGTATCATATATTGAGTCAATGTCAACACCTAAGGTATCATCATACCAATAAATCGCATCATCTGCTGCGATAAGAAGCTTAACCATATATTCAAAATAAGCTATTATGTCATTTAGCTTATAGCCAGTGCTATCTTTACTAAATAACTCCTGGAATATATCCAGTTCTTCTATAAGATACTGAAGATATGGGTTTTCATTATAGCAAATGCTTTCGTCAAATTCGCTGATTGCCTTTTCTTCTGCCTCATCAAATAGTGGTACATAAATGTCTGCTATTGGATTGAACGCTGCTATTAATTCTGCTGGGATTGTTACGGATATATCTGCTATGTCTTCCGCTTCAGTAATGATATATGATAGCACGTTACAATAATCTTCTCTTTTGCTATCAAAAATATTTTTACATACGTCATATCCCACCAAATTGACCATGGAGTTCATGGCAGAGTTGCTTTCTACGTCCAAGATAGCATCAAATGTAATGGTTTTGAGTTCATCATGAATTGCCTTAAATATATCTAAGTTTCCCTTTGTGACTTCAAAAACGCCTTCGCCATTGATAGCGTTATTTATGCTTTGTGAATCAGTTTTCTTTAAAGCATCTACGAAATTTATTGCCACATTGATTTCATTTATGTAATCGTCTTCAGTCAAATCATAGTTTTTAAACATTCCCAAAACCATCTGATTTAGTTCTTTATATATCGGAAGGTTTGTTTTTTTGGCCGCTTTAATCTGGGCTATTGCCTTGTCCAAAAACGCCTTTATTGAATCCTGTAGTCTTGAATTTTCGTCATATCTTACTACTATTGCAGACCCAAATGCATTTACCGAAAGTTCCTTATATAGCCAGTAAACATCTGTGTCTTCGGTAAGGACAACTGTGTCATCAAACAGCTTAAATTCACCGTTTTCAATATACCAGAAATCAGGTTCCACTTCGTGTTTGCCGTCATAGTCCGCGTAAGTCTTTGGCATATAGTTGCTCTTTTCATAGCCGTTCCACGGGAAGCTTTCTTTAGGAATATCTCCATCCTGAATAGCCACCTTTCCATACGCATCAAGAGTTAATTCTGATTCCTTAAATTTATTAGCATATGGACCATAACCTTCATAAAAAGTTACTGTTATTGAAGAATCTTGTACCTTACCAGGAAGCAATTCCACTCCATAGCCACCCGCTATATATCTACGGATTAAAATAATATCCTTTGCGTCTCTTATGCCATCAGCACTTACATCACCTGCAAGCGGATTT
>JAFUJN010000132.1 GCA_017468095.1 Clostridia bacterium | reverse complement strand
GGTGCAAAGGTTTACAAAATGACTTTTGGTCACCACGGCGGAAATCAGCCTGTAAGAAATCTTTCAAACGGTAAAATTGAAATTTCAAATCAGAACCACTGCTATGCAGTAGAGGCTGATTCTGTAAAGAATACAAATCTTGAAATCACACATCTAAATGTTATGGATAACATAGTAGAAGGTATCAAATGCGACAGCGATAACATTTACTCTGTACAATATCATCCTGAAAGTATGCCAAAGCAGGACGACGGATGCTCTTTGTATGACGAGTTTATCAGCAAAATGAAGGAGGGTCAGAAAAATGCCTAAAAGAAAAGATATAAAAAAGGTAATGGTTATAGGCTCAGGCCCTATTGTAATCGGACAGGCTGCAGAGTTTGACTATGCAGGAACACAGGCTTGTCTTGCACTTAAAGAAGAGGGTTATGAAGTTGTTTTGGTAAACTCAAACCCTGCTACAATTATGACAGATACATCAATCGCTGACAAGGTATATATGGAGCCATTGACACTTGAATATGTGGCAAAAATCCTAAGATACGAACGTCCTGATGCTATCATCCCTGGCATTGGCGGACAGACAGGACTTAACCTTGCAATGCAACTTGCAAAAAAGGGAATTTTGCAAGAATGTCAGGTTGAACTTTTGGGAACAAGCGTAGAGAGTATTGAAAGAGCAGAAGACAGAGAACTTTTCAAAGAGCTTTGCGAAGAACTTGGTGAGCCGGTACTTCCATCTATCATAACTCACTCAATCGAAGAAGGTAAAAAGGCAGCAGAAGAAATCGGATATCCTGTTGTTCTTCGCCCTGCATTCACACTTGGCGGAACAGGCGGCGGTTTTGCCGATAACGAAGAAGAGCTTTGCGAAATTATGAAGAATGCTCTTCAGTTATCTCCTGTTGGACAGGTTCTCGTTGAAAAGAGCATTAAAGGCTATAAGGAAATTGAATATGAGGTAATGCGTGACCAGAATGACACCGCTATTACCATTTGTAATATGGAAAACCTTGACCCTGTTGGTATTCACACAGGTGACTCAATAGTTGTGGCACCATGCCAGACACTTTCCAGCAAGGAAAGCCATATGTTACGCGAGAGTGCACTTAAAATTATCCGTGCTCTTAACATTGAGGGTGGATGTAACGTACAGTTCGCTCTTGACCCACAGTCATTTAACTACTACTTGATCGAAGTTAACCCAAGAGTTTCACGTTCATCTGCACTTGCTTCAAAAGCAAGTGGTTATCCAATCGCAAGAGTTACTGCAAAGGTTGCGCTTGGTATGACTCTTGACGAAATTATGTTATCAGGAATTCCTGCATCATTTGAACCATCACTTGACTATATCGTGTCAAAGATGCCAAGATTCCCATTTGACAAGTTTACATCAGCTTCAAACAAGCTTTCAACACAGATGAAAGCAACAGGTGAAGTAATGGCACTTGGAAGAACTTTTGAAGAAAGTATTTTGAAAGCTATCCGTTCACTTGAAATCGGTGTTTGCCATCTTTACAAGTCAAAGTTCGACAAGGAAAAGATGTCTATTGATGAGCTCTTAGCATACATCAAAGAGGGAACAGATGACAGAATTTACGCAATAGCACAGCTTCTATGGCTTGGCGTTGACGCATCAATCATCTGTGATATTACACAGATTGATATGTTCTTCCTTGACAAAATCAAGAAGATTGTTGACTTTGAAAAGGTACTTGAAGAAAACATTGGAGATGCTGACATTTTATTTGAAGCAAAGAAGATGGGCTTCTGCGACGAATATATTGCAGTTTTATGGAAGATGGATGAGGAAGAGGTTTATAAAATCCGTAAGGAACACAATATGTTCCCGGTTTATAAGTCAATCGACACTTGTGCAAGTGAATATAACAGCTATGTCCCATATTTCTACTCAACTTATGAAGATGAAAACGAATCTATCGTAAGTGATAAAGAAAAAATCGTTGTTTTGGGTTCAGGCCCTATCAGAATCGGACAGGGTGTAGAATTTGACTACTCAACTGTTCACGCAGTTAAGACAATCAAGAGCGCAGGTTATGAAGCTATTATCATAAACAACAACCCTGAAACAGTTTCAACTGACTATACAACAAGTGATAAGCTTTATTTCGAGCCACTAACAGTTGAAGATGTTATGAACATCATCGAGCTTGAAAAACCTCTTGGTGTTGTGGCTTCACTTGGTGGTCAGACTGCTATTAACCTAGCAGAACCACTTTCTAAACGAGGCGTTAAGCTAATCGGAACTGACTGTGTTGCTATTGATAATGCAGAAAACCGTGATGCTTTTGAAAAGATTATGGAAAAGCTCCAGATTCCTCAGCCAAAGGGCCGTGCCGTAACAAAGATTGAAGACGGCGTTAAGGCTGCCGAAGAAATCGGTTATCCTGTTCTTGTTCGTCCAAGCTACGTTCTTGGCGGACGTGCTATGCAGATAGTTGCTGACGAAGAAGGACTTCGTCACTACCTAAAGACTGCGGTTGAAATCGATGAAGACAGACCAGTTTTGGTTGATAAATACATCATCGGTAAGGAACTTGAAGTTGATGCTATCTGTGACGGTGTTGACGTATTTGTTCCTGGTATTATGGAACACGTTGAACGTACAGGTGTTCACTCAGGTGACAGTATCAGCGTATATCCAACATTCAGCGTATCAGACAAGGCAAAGCAGACAATCCTTGAATATTCAAAGAAGCTTGGTCTTGGAATTGGTATTGTGGGACTATTTAATATCCAGTTTATCGTTGATAAAAACGAAGACGTTTACGTAATCGAAGTAAACCCACGTTCATCAAGAACTGTGCCATTCGTTTCAAAGTCAACAGGCTACCAGATTGCAGACATCGCAACTCTTGCAATGCTTGGTCATTCCTTGAAAGAACAGGGATACACAGAGCTTTATCCAAAGGAAAAGGATCGTTGGTATGTAAAAACTCCGGCATTCTCATTCTCAAAGCTTCGTGGTCTTGATGCATATCTTTCTCCTGAAATGAAATCAACAGGTGAAGCAATCGGTTACGATGATAAGCTAACACGTGCACTTTATAAATCTTTGCAGGCATCCGGTATGAATGTTGTAAATTACGGAACAATATTTGTAACAGTTGCTGACAAGGATAAGGAAGAAGCACTTCCGCTTGTAAAGCGTTTCTATGAGCTTGGCTTTAACATCGAAGCAACCAAGGGAACTGCCGAATATCTAAAGAAGCACGGCGTAAGAACACGTGTTATGTCAAAAATTAGCGAAGGCAACGAAGATATTCTTCACGCAATTCGCAGAGGATATGTAAACTATGTAATTAACACACGTGATATCAATTCTATGAGCGAATCCGACGGTTACCAGATCAGAAGATGTGCCGTTGAAAACAACGTAACAATGTTTACTGCACTTGATACCGTTAAGGTTCTTTTAGATGTACTGGAAGAAATGACTATAACAATTTCAACTATTGACAAGGAGTAGGAAATGAAACAATCATTTTTTAAGGTTATTTCCAACAAAAGAATAGCAAAAAATGTTTATGAAATGAAACTTTCGGGAGATACTTCTCCGATTATTTGCCCGGGACAGTTTGTAAACATCAAAATCGAAGGTCAGTTCTTAAGAAGACCGATTTCTATCTGCGATTTTGATGATAAAACTCTTACGCTTATCTATAAGGTAGTAGGAAAGGGAACAAGCCTTATATCTGCAATGCAGGAAGATACCTGGCTTGACCTTTTAATTGCCTTGGGTAACGGTTTTAACACAAACGAAAGTGGCGAAAACCCTGTCCTAATCGGCGGTGGCGTAGGCGTTCCGCCTATGTTCAAGCTTGCAAAAGAGCTCATAGCCGAAGGAAAGGATGTTTCTGTAATCCTTGGCTTCAACACCGAAGAAGAAATCTTCTACAAGGAAGAATTTGAGAATATTGGTGCAAAAACTTACGTTACAACTGTAGACGGAAGCGTTGGAACAAAAGGATTTGTTACTGACATTCTAAAGGACCTTGATTATTCTTATGTTTACACTTGTGGCCCGGAACCAATGTTAAAGGCAATTTACAATACTTCCGAAACCAGTGGTCAGTTCAGCTTTGAAGAGCGTATGGGATGCGGTTTTGGAGT
>JAFUJN010000131.1 GCA_017468095.1 Clostridia bacterium | reverse complement strand
ACACCGCCGCCGATACCTGTGCCAAGAGTTACAAAAACATAGCTTTTTGCACCATTACCGTTTACTTCGTATTCCCCAAGTGCCGCTGCATTTGCGTCATTTTCAAGGTTTACAGGTATATCAAAATGCTTTTTAAATTCGCCGGCAATATCAGCCTTTTCCATCTTTATATTGTTTGAATATGCGCAGATTCCGTTCTCATTATCAATAGAGCCAGGGCATCCGATACCAACGCCTGCAACGTCAGATACCGCTACTTTTGCCATATCAATAACTTCTTTTGCAAGAGCCGCCATATCGGCCACAATTTCTTGCCAAGGGCGTTCTGCTCGGGTTGGAATGGACTTATTAGAAAGGATTTTTCCATCTTCTGTAACAAGACCTGCTGCAATATTTGTTCCGCCCAAATCTATTCCTACATAATACATAATTCTGTCTCCTATAAGCTTGAAACTATAACTTCCATTTCACCATTCATCATAATTTCGCCATTTTGTGCCGGCACGAAAATGCTGTCACCCTTTGTAACATCTATTTTATCTTCTCCAAGAGCGATTGTTCCGTTGCCATCAACTATAATTAAGCTGACAAATGAACTTTCGTCAATTTTCAATGTTGTTTCTCCATTTACCATTGCCTTTTTAACGGTAAAGTATTCACAGGATGCCAAAACATCGCTTTCTGACTTTGCAAGTTCAGGTGCTTTTGTAAGCTTTGAAACTTCGATAGCCTTTTCAACGTGTAGTGGTCTTGCATTTCCTTCCTTGTCACGTCTGTCATAGTCGTAAACACGGTATGTAGTATTTGAGTTCTGCTGAATTTCGCAAATCATAAGACCAGCGCCGATTGCGTGAACTGTTCCTGCGTCAATGAAGAATACATCACCCGATTTAACATTCACCTTGTTTAAAACTTCAAGGATTGTGTTATTCTTAATTCGCTCTGCAAATTCTTCCTTTGTTATGTCGCGGTTAAAGCCATAGTAAAGGTATGCACCCTCTTCCGCTTCCAAAACATACCACATTTCGGTTTTGCCGTATTCACCTTCTACACGAAGTGCATATTCATCTCTAGGGTGCACCTGAATTGAAAGGTTGTCTTTCGCATCAATAAACTTGATTAAAAGTGGGAAATAGCTGAACTTTCCTGCCTTTTTTCCAAGCGCAGATTTTCCCAAAATTTCCACATATTCAGAAAGTGTCTTTCCGCTGTATTCCCCGCTTGCAACAACGCTTTGTCCGTCTTTATGACAGGACATTTCCCAGCTTTCTGCCACAATTTCAAGGTCTGATTTTTTATTGTATTTTTCTTTTAATTTTGTACCGCCCCAAAGATAATCCTTAAAAGCAGGTGATAATTTTACAGGTGATAAATTTGACATAATCTTTTCTCCTTTATTTTAAAATAAGTGTTGAGTTTTTATCCCAACACTTATTTATGATAATCAATGTTCCATTATACAGACATCTTTTTAACAAGACCCATAAGCTCAATAGGAAGCTCTTTCTTCATTGCAAGGCCTTCTTCAATATCTCTGTCAATAATCTGTCCGTTTTCAACACAGATAACTCTGTTTTCCTTGCCGTCAAGTAGTAACTCAACTGCTATAGCACCCATTCTTGATGCCATTACACGGTCAGTTACGCTTGGTGAGCCACCACGCTGGATGTGTCCCAAAATTGTTGCACGGGATTCCATTCCTGTTGCTTCTTCAATTTTCTTTGCAATTTCAACTGATCCGCCGATGCCTTCTGCAACAATTACGATACAGTGCTTTTTGCCACGTGCAAGGCCTTTTTTGATAACGTTTATAACGTCTCTTTCAAAGTCATATTCAAACTCCGGCACCAAAACAACTTCTGCTCCACAGGCAATAGCTGATTCAACTGCAATATAGCCTGCATGTCTTCCCATAACTTCAATAACAGAGCATCTATCATGGCTTGATGATGTATCACGAAGCTTGTCAACAGCTTCAATAACTGTGTTAAGACAAGTATTATAGCCGATTGTATATTCACTACAAGATATATCGTTATCGATAGTTCCAGGAATTGCAATAGTTGAAAGACCGTGTCTGCAAAGAGCCTGTGCACCGCGGAAAGAGCCGTCACCGCCAATTACAACAAGACCGTCAAGACCTAATCCTTTTGCAAGCTTAACAGCTTCTTTTTGAACTTCTTCCTGCTTGAACTCCAAGCATCTTGCTGTTTGAAGTATTGTACCGCCCTTTTGAAGAATTTCGCCTACTGATCTTGCTTCCATCTTAACGATGTCACCGTTAATAAGACCGTTATAGCCCTTATTAACGCCGTAAACTTCAATTCCGTTATATATTGCACATCTTACAACCGCACGGATTGCCGCGTTCATTCCAGGTGCGTCGCCGCCACTGGTTAAAACTCCGATTTTCTTTACATTCTCTGCCATTTGATATCCCTTCCTTATATCTCGCTGTCTATAATTATGTTATGCGCTTCGGTCATTTCTTCTGACGGAACCTGCACTTCAAAAAAGTCATCAACCTTTTTCACACGAGCCATAATATTATTATCCTTAAGCTTTTTTAAGATGAGATTTACATTCTCTTCATCTTTAGCCATATAAATAACTGTCCACATATCTTACTCTCCGGATTTTACATTCCCGTGCTTTGTTAAAATTTCAGCCTTGCCGTTTACCTTAATAGCTGAAGTTGTCCCAGTAAACTGTGCAATATAAACTTCGCCTTTTTGAAGCTTTTCGGTATGGTGAAATCTTGTGCTGGAGCCACGGGTCAAGCCCATAATATTAACTCCGTCTTCCAAAGCCTTAACTACAATATAATCATTTAAAATCATATCTTCTTCCATTTTGTATCCATTCCTTTCCGAAACGCCACATAGCGTTTCCTTAAATAGTGGATGCTATCAGCTTATTATTGTACCGCATTTTCGAAAAAATTTCAATAGATTTTCGCTATTTTTAGCTGATTTTGACATTATTTTTGCCAAAAATTGCCTCAAGCTTCACAAAAACATCGCTGTTTTCGTCAACTCGAAGATGGTCCGGTGCAAAAAATCGCTTTTTTGTATCGGCACAGAAGAAGCATACCGCCATCTTTCCCGGATGCATTTCTATAACGCGAGTTGCCATTTTTATCACATCAGGGTCCCAAGTCCCCATTTTTACATAAAGAACTTTTTCTCCGCTTTTAACGGAAACCGCTTCGCGTTTTTCTTCAGTAGTTTTTGCCACGCCGGTTTCTTTTATTCCGTCTAAATTAAGCACCTTTTCGCACAAAATTTTAGGCTCTTCGTCTTCTCTTATGCTTATTCTTCCCTCTACCAAAACCGCTTCTTCTTCACGAAGCATACTGTTATACTGGGTCAGCACTTTCGGGAAAACAATAACTTCAATTCCACCAAAAAGGTCTTCAAGCCTTACAAACGCCATTTGGGTATTGTTCTTTGTGGTTTTATTTTTCCTTGCAGTTATGATACCGCAAAGCTTTATGGTTTGACCATCAGAAAGACCGCCCTCAACCGTCTTGAAGTTCCCGTCTTCATCACGCTCAATAGATGCCATAACTGTGCGGACATTCACCTTTGTCAGTTTTTCGCAGGTTTCCTTATATTCTTCCATCGGATGGCCTGAGAAGTAAATTCCCGTTGTTTCCTTTTCAAAGCTCAAAAGCTCTTTTTTGGTAAATTCTTCAACATTTGGCAAATCAATTTCTTCCACGGCATCATTTTCGTCACCAAAAAGAGTCATTTGCCCTGCTACATTAAACTTTTTAGCAGATGCTTCGCTTTCGATAACGCTTTCAAAAACGTTCATAAGCTGTGAACGTTTAGCTCCCAATGAATCAAATGCACCGCACTTAATTAAACCTTCAACGGCACGCTTATTCATTTCGTGATCGGTCATACGGTGGATAAAGTCAGTAAAGCTCTTGAACTCGCCACTTCTCTTTCTTTCTTCCACGATTTCGTGAACAAAGCTCTTGCCCACATTTTTGACTGCAGTAAGACCGAAGCGTATGTTATTTCCCTCAACTGTAAAGCTGTCATAACTTTTGTTGATGTCCGGCGGAAGCTTGTCAATATCCATTGTTCTGCAGTTCACGAGGTATTCGTTTATCTTATCCAAATCGTCAATGCTTGAAACCAAGGACGCCATATATTCAACAGGATAGAATGTTTTTAAATATGCTGTCTGGTAAGTAATAAATGCATAAGCCGCAGCGTGAGACTTGTTGAAGGCATAGTTTGCAAATTCGTTGATTTCATCGAAAATGTCTATTGCAATTTTTTCGTCTATTCCGCGGTTTACACAGCCATCAATGACCTGATTTCCGTTTTCGTCTTTCTTGCCGTAGATAAAGTTTCTGCGCTCAATTTCCATCTGGTCAGCCTTTTTCTTGGAAATTACACGGCGAAGAACGTCCGCACTTCCCAAAGAATAGCCAGCCATAGCACGCACAATTTCAAGCACCTGCTCCTGATATACGATGCAACCGTAGGTTACATCAAGAATATTTGCAAGGATTGGGTGCTTATAGGTCACTTCATCAGGGTGGTTTTTATTATAAATATACTTTGGAATTGAGTCCATAGGGCCTGGACGATAAAGCGCAATTCCCGCGATAATATCTTCAAGGCAGGTTGGCTTTAGTTCCTGCATAAAGGACTTCATTCCCGCACTTTCTATTTGGAAAACGCCCTCTGTGTTACCTGTTGAGATAAAATCATAAACTTCTTTTACATCATAATCTAACGTGGCAAGGTCAATTTTTATGCCACGGGTTTTCTCTATAATTGAAAGGGCGTTACTGATAACTGTTAAGTTTCGAAGCCCCAAAAAGTCCATCTTAAGAAGTCCCAGACCCTCAACGGTGTCCTTTACAAACTGGGTTGTTAAAACATCGTCATTTGTCTGAAGAGGCATATAATTGACAATCGGTTCTTTGCAGATAACCACGCCTGCAGCGTGAGTTCCGGAGTGACGTGAAAGTCCCTCTAAAGCACGGGATGTGTCAATCAGCTCGTGGATTTTTTCGTCAGTATCATATAGAGCTTTAAGCTCGCCTGATACTTCCAAAGCCTTGTCAATAGTTATATTAAGCTCGTTTGGTACAAGCTTTGCAACCTTGTCGGTTTCTGCATAGGAAACATTTAAAGCACGTCCAACGTCACGGATTGCAAGCTTTGCTTTCATTGTACCAAAGGTGATAATCTGTGCCACGTTTTCAGCGCCGTATTTTTCCACAACATAGTCAATAATCTTCTGTCTTCCCTCCGGTGCAAAGTCCACGTCAATATCCGGCATGGATACACGTTCAGAATTTAAGAAACGCTCAAAAATAAGGTTATATTTTATAGGGTCAACATCGGTTATCTGGAGGGTATAGGAAACAATACTTCCTGCTGCACTGCCACGGCCTGGGCCAACACACACGCCATTTGTTTTGGCATAGTTGATAAAGTCCCAAACGATAAGGAAGTAGTCCACAAATCCCATATTGCGAATAACAGAAAGCTCGTAGTTAAGCCTGTTTTCAAGCTCTTCTGTCACGTTTTTATATCTCTTATAAAGACCCTTTCGGCAAAGCTCGTTAAGATATTCCCAAGCGGTTTTGCCGTCAGGAACATCATAGCTTGGCAAATGTCTTGAATTAAAATCAAATTCTACATTACATCTTTCGGCAATTTTGCCTGTGTTTTCGATTGCTTCAGGGCTATATGCAAATCTCTCCGCCATTTCTTCCGGCGATTTCACATAAAACTCGTCGGTTTCAAAGCGCATACGGTCATCATCTTCCACCGTTTTTTGCATCTGTATGCACATTAAAACGTCCTGATATTTTGCATCTTCACGTTTTATGTAGTGAATATCATTGGTTGCAACAACACCTACCCCAAGCTCTTTTGCAAGTCGCACAAGGGTTGGGTTTATACGCTTCTGGTCGGCGATTGAATGGTCCTGAAGCTCGATAAAGAAATTATCCTTACCAAAAAGGTTTACATACTTCTCGCCGATTTCCTTTGCCTTTTCATAGTCGTCGGCTAAAAGTGCCTTCGGGATTTCACCGGCAAGGCACGCAGACAGGGCAATTAAGCCTTCGCTATGCTCGGATAAAAGTTCAAAGTCTATTCTTGGTTTATAATAATATCCTTCGGTAAAGCCCTTTGAAACGATATAGGACAGGTTTTTATAGCCTGTCTGGTTTTCGCATAAAAGGATAAGGTGAGAATATTTTGAGTCGTATTCGTGCACCTTATCAAAACGGCTTCGTGGTGACATATACACTTCACAGCCGATAACAGGTTTTATACCTTGAGAAAGTGCTTCACGGTAAAAATCCACTACGCCATACATTACACCGTGGTCGGTTATGGCACAGCTTGTCATACCAAGTTCTTTGACTCTTGCTATTAACTTTTTGATACCTGCAGCACCGTCTAAAAGACTATACTCGGTATGTGTATGCAAGTGAGTAAACATCAGCACTTTCTCCTTTTTTTAAATTTCTACTAAAATTTCGTCTAAAGTTCTTTTTGGAACGGTTAAAACGTCGCCGTTCATAAAGTATTTTATGTCGCCTTTGGCATCAACATAGTCCGCCTTTTGCTCCGAATAACCAACAGCGATTAGGTACAAAAGACTGTATTTTTCCGAAAGGCCCAAAAGCTCTTTTATTTCTTCTCTTTTTATTGCACCAAGCCAGCAGGTTGAAAGTCCAAGTTCTTCTGCTGCAAGGCATATTGTGGCACCTGCTGTACCTGCATCGGTTTCAAACTGACCATTCTGCTTGATTTCATTATCGCCCAAAATTGCGATATAGCAAGGTGGCATTTCGCTATCCTCTGGTGCATCTTCAGGGTGATATCCTGACCATTTGGTAAGTGGGAACACCTTTTTTGATAGTTCCCCGTCAATTATTGCATATTTTAAAGGTTGAAGATTTGCACCCATAGGCGCAAATCTTGCTAATTCCACAAGGGTTTCAAGTAAATCCCTTGAAACCCTTTGATTAGTGTATTTTCTTTTTGTTCTTCTTTTAATAATAGCGTCTGTAACTTTCATTTTAAAAGTCCTTTAATTAGTTTAAGCGGTACTTTGACTTATAAACATCATACTGGCTGATGAAGTCGTTTTCACCGTCATTCTTAACGTGGCTTAAGTATTCGTGAGGCTCATAAGCACTTTCTTCTCTCTGAAGAATTGAAACACCGATATTTGAACAGTGGTCCGCAATTCGCTCTAAGTTCGCAATGATATCAGAGTACACAAAACCAAGCTCGATAGTACATTCCTCTTTCTGAAGTCTTTCAATGTGATTTCTCTTCATCTTGTACTTAAGTTTATCTATAACCTGTTCCAACGGCTCAATCTTGATTGCAATTTCCTCGTCATGTTTTTCAACTGCCGTTACAGAAAGCTCAATAATTTCTTTAACAGCCTT